>CAJWBY010000115.1 GCA_913020705.1 uncultured Colwellia sp. | reverse complement strand
AAATTGGTAGACACGCCATCTTGAGGGGGTGGTGGGCGTAAGCCCGTGACGGTTCGACTCCGTCCGTCGGCACCATATTTAAACTTATATATACCAATGATTTAAGAGGGTTCCTCTTTTAGTAAAATAAGATGGCTAAAAGACAATTCTCAAAACTTTCTCAAGTTTTTTTTACTTTCAAGGCGCTATTATTATTTTGTTACCTGAGGAAATTTGACGGTAGTGCAATAATGAACATCAATGGTGTTTCAGTTTTATTATAGTAAATAGCGTATCGTTTTCGCTATCCCATAGCTCCTTAGCGCGCTAGTGCACTTTTTAATTATCTCGGGTCAATTATTTTGTATGGTTGAGTGATACCAAGTTAGGTTATTTTTGGCACTATTTAGTCAAAAATAGCGGTGTATTTTTCATTGTTGTTAATAAGCACTAAGTAATTACCCTATTCAGCGTCGAACTTGGAAACTATTGGACGCTGATTAACCGTTGCGGAGCATTGAGGTGGTTCAAAGTAAACATCCAACTAATTGGGAACAGCTCAATAACAATGAGAAACTGGCTATAACTAAGAAGAAAATTGTACTGGTTAAGTTTGATTAGGGATATGAACTGAGGATCTCAATTTGAGAAAAACTTCTGCTGTAAACAACCTAATTAAATTACATTAATATAAAGCTCCCACGTGTACTCTCATAAATAGCTGATTTTCTAGCTGGATTAAACAGATAGATTAACGCTTTATAAATGAACCGAGAGGACTATATCCAGAGATGTGGTTTTACTTCTTATACTCATGTTCATAATAATAATTCGTCGCCTCAACAAACCCCTCAACACTACCACAATCAAATCGGCGTCCTTTGAATTTTACGGCTAAAACTTGGCGGTCTTGGGCAAGCGCTTTTAGGGCATCGGTAATCTGTACCTCACCATTACGACCTGGGGGAGTGTTACGTAAATAAGTAAAGATTTCTGGGGTTAAAATATAACGACCAATTACTGCCATATTTGTCGGTGCATCTTCAGGTTTTGGTTTTTCCACCATATCAGTAACTTGATAAATACCAGGGGCAATTTCTTCACCCGAAATGACACCATAACTTTCAGTGTCTTCAATCGGCACTTCTTCAATTGCAATAATACTGCACTGATAGCGTTGATATAAGGCTGCTAATTGACCTAAGGCGCGCATGTCATCGCTATCAGAAGGTTTAGCACATAAATCATCGGCTAGTACAACAGCAAATGGTTCTTTTCCAATCATCGGCTCACCGGTCAAAATGGCATGACCTAAACCGAGCATTTCACGTTGACGCATGAATACAAAATCACAATTATCCATGACGTTACGAATGTCATCTAAATACTTTTCCTTAGAGGTTCCTTTTATTTGATGCTCTAATTCAAAGTTATTATCAAAGTGATCGGCAATAGCACGTTTACCCCTGCCGACAATAAATCCAATTTGATCCATACCTGCTTCTAAAGCCTCTTCTACACCATATTGGATAAGCGGCTTATTGACAATTGGCAACATCTCCTTTGGCATCGCCTTGGTTGCAGGTAAAAAACGTGTGCCATATCCGGCAGCAGGGAAGAGGCATTTGCGGATTTTTCTTGTGGATGGCATGGTTGAATTCCTTCTCAAAGTTTTAGTAACTATAAATAGATGTATTGTATTGTAGATTACAAAACTTTTAAGTCAATAAAACTCTATTTACAAGCGATATTTTTGGTAAATAGTTAATTACTCAGCGTAGACATTATATTCTTATCTCATTGGTGGGTTTTATGCTCAATATAATGTAACCTTATATATCTATATTTAATAATCTTAGAAAGAAAGGATTCAAAAGAAATGGCAGCAGAAAACATTGTTTGGCATCCACATCCTGTGACAAAAGAACAGCGATCAACACAGAAGAAACAGCGTCCATGTATTATTTGGTTCACGGGCTTGAGTGGTTCAGGTAAGTCAACAATAGCCGGTGCAGTTGAACAAAAACTCTATGAACTAGGACATCATACCTATCTACTAGATGGCGATAATGTCCGACATGGTTTGAATAAAAACCTAGGTTTTTCAGATGAAGATCGAATTGAAAATATTCGTAGAATAGGGGAGATGGCGAAACTATTTGCTGATTCAGGACTTATCGTTCTTACGGCCTTTATTTCTCCTTTTCGTGCGGATCGACGTATGGTTCGTAAATTGGTCGAACAAAACGAGTTTATCGAAGTGTATATGGACACACCACTAGCGACATGTGAACAGCGAGATCCAAAAGGCTTATATAAAAAAGCGAGAGCAGGCAAGATCAAAAACTTTACCGGTATTGATTCAGACTATGAAACACCAGAATCGGCAGAAATAATGGTTAATGCTCAAGAGTTATCGATTGAGCAATGTGCTGACAAAGTGATTAACTATCTCCAAGCTAATCAGATTATTTTCGAACAATAAGGTTTCTTGATGCATTATATTGATGTCTTTAATGGCGATGCTGATGGTATTTGCGCCTTAGTTCAACTTCGTCTTGCTGAGCCAAGACAATCAGAACTAGTGACCGGAATTAAACGTGATATTAATTTATTGGCAAGTGTGACTACACAAGCAAATAGCCAGATCACGGTGTTGGATATTTCCTTTGCAAAAAATGCACAAGATGTGACTAGATTGCTCGAACACGGTGCTCAGATTGACTATATAGATCATCATCAAACAGGTGAACTGATTCAGCATCAAAACTTAACAAGTCATATCGACCTGGATGCCAATGTCTGTACCTCGTTGATAGTAGATAAACTACTTAAGGGTCAATATCGTGCGTGGGCAATTACAGCCGCATTTGGTGATAACCTATTAACAACCGCAATGGCATTAGCGATTGAATCAGGGTTTACTGAAGCAGAAATAGCAACTATGAAACAGCTAGGTACCTTACTTAACTACAATGGTTATGGTGCCAATACCGACGACTTGTTTTTTCATCCGGCAAAACTATTTGAAAAGCTGCGAGACTTTGCAACGCCTTTTGAGTTTTTAGAACAGGATAAAGAAACCTTTCATATACTTGCTCAAGGTTATGCTCATGATATGGAGTTGGCGAATAGTGCCGCATTAATCCATGAAAGCAAACATACAGCAGTGATTCAATTGCCTGATGAAGCGTGGGCAAGACGAGTAAGTGGCGTATTTGGTAATGATCTGGCGAATAAATATCCTGATAGAGCACATGCAGTCATTACTAAAAAAATGGATAGTAGCTTTTTAGTCAGTGTGAGAGCACCTTTAAATCGAAAATTTGGTGCCGATGAGTTAGTGAGTCAGTTTGCTACTGGCGGTGGGCGAAAAGCGGCTGCTGGGATTAATAGTTTGCCCAAGGAAAATTTGCAACGGTTTATTGATGGAATGGATAGACAATTTTCATTATCATGATAAAACTATTACACATGTTTTTTGTTATGAGTATTCATAGAATAGACAAAGCACCGTTATAATTTACTCACAAATTAGAACTTTTTAGGAAACACAATGGCACAAGGCAAGATAAGGCGTTATGACTCAAAAATAAATGCAATATCACGATTTATAGATACATCGATTATTCTTTTGACATTCTTTGCTATTGCCGATCTATTCAACATTGAATGGGAAGCGATCTATATTTGGACACTATTGTTTTCGGTAATGTTATTCAATTTCTTTGCTGAATCTCAAGATGTCTATCGTTCATGGAGAGGCACTAATTTAAGTGAAGAAATAAGAACCGTATTGTTTTCATGGCTAACAGCTATCTTTACTTTGCTTCTCATAAATTTGTTTATAGTGAAATCTATACTCTATGAGCAACCTTTTATGGCTGCATGGATTGTACTGACGCCGATAGAGCTGATTTCATGGCATGCCATAGTGAGAATGATATTAGGCTTTACTCGGGCGAAAGGGTTTAATACGCGAAAAGTAGCTATTATCGGCGCGACCTCTATCGGTTCACGATTAGAAAAGGCATTTGCAGATATGGAATGGAGTGGATTCCGTTTTGTAGGTTATTACGATGATAGGATAAAACGGTATGAAAATAATGAGCAGGAGGTAACTGAGGACATAACGCAGAACATTGTTGGAGATATAGACACCTTATTAGCAGACTGTCGTAAAGGGGCTATCGATACTGTTTATATTACACTTGCATTAGCAGCCGAGCATCGAATTAAAGATATTACAGAAAAACTAGCAGATACAACTGCCTCAGTTTACTTAGTGCCAGATTTATATATCTTCAACTTACTGAATTCTCGCTGGGTTGATTATCAAGGCATCACCGCGATTAGTATCTTTGAGACGCCATTCTCTGGTCTAGATTCAACGGTGAAACGAGTAGAGGATGTTGTGCTTAGCGCCCTTATTTTATGTTTTATCGCGATCCCGATGATCTTTATCGCAATAGGCATTAAATTAACATCGAAAGGACCGGTATTTTTTAAACAAACAAGATACGGTATGGCAGGTGAAAAAATTAAGGTATGGAAGTTCCGCTCTATGACAGTGATGGATAACGGTGACAAAGTAAGCCAAGCAACTAAAGGGGATGCTCGAATTACGCCTTTTGGCGCATTCTTACGACAAACCTCATTGGATGAACTGCCACAATTTTTTAATGCATTCTCCGGAAGCATGTCAATAATAGGGCCGCGCCCCCATGCTGTCGCGCATAATGAAGAATACCGAAGAAAAATTCATGGCTATATGTTGAGACACAAAGTTAAACCGGGAATCAGTGGTTTAGCACAAATAAATGGTTTTAGAGGTGAGACAGACACGATTGAGAAAATGGAAGGTCGCATTCGCTATGATTTGAAATATATTCAGACATGGTCACTCGCCTTGGATTTAAAAATCATCTTTTTAACTATATTTAAAGGGTTTAAAGATAAAAATGCTTATTAATTAGTTACCCCTATTACAAGGGGGATATCTATTTGTAAGTCGATTGTTTATAATATGGCTCACATGATTCTCAAAAACGTGAGATTGGTCACAAAAAAATAACTGCTGTTCTAGTACCAAAGTACAATAGACTTTTAGTTAGTTGGACTTATATCATGTAACCTAAATCTTCTTAAGAGTTGTTTCTTAGTAGATTGTAATTAAAGTGACATAATTGTATTTTACAATTAGCACTCGTTTTATTGTTTAGCCTAACTTGGTGCGAACCAAGGGCGGAAAGCTTCAGATCTTTAAGACTAATCTCTAAAGATGGCTGAGCTGCATTACATAATTTAAAGGAAATGTTTATGAAAAAAGTAATGCTTTTTATTGTTAGTATGCTGTTTGCTGTTAATGTTAACGCTGCATCGATAGATGTAACGGAGGTTGGTAGTTCATTTGCAAGTTTAGCAAATAGTTCTATAGCGAATAATGGTGAGAGTGTACATCTTTCATCAGGTACTTTTACAGGTGTATTTTCACATGAATTTGATGTGACAAATGTTAGATCTGATTCAACTGCTTTCAGACTTTGGGCTAACGGTAGTGCATCTTCATCTACAAATATGGAGAGTTTCAGCGTAAAAGTTGGTGGAGTTGAAATTGCAACTTTCATACCTGCTTTTTCTGCGTATGGTGTTGGAGTTTATAATACCATCTTACTTGCTGCAGGTGAGACAGTTAAATTAGTTGTTTCTGGAAACTTTACTGGTATTGGTGCTTCATATCAAACAACGTTAGCAACTCCAATTCCTGCTGCATTGTTCTTATTTGCACCAGCATTGTTAGGTTTCATAGGTTTACGTCGTAGAGCAACTGCTTTAGCTGCGTAATCAATGAAACATTAATTAACACGTGTGTTAATTATAAAAAGGGAGCTTCGGCTCCCTTTTTTTGTATCAAATAAGGTATCATCAAGTCTTATTATTATCAGGGATTAAATTTATGTTTTCTGTAACGTTGCGTAATAGTTTTATGGCATTAGGGGTTTTACTACTAAGCAATTCGGTAGTGGCAGCAGAACGCTATCTATTGAATGCGGGTGATGTACTTGATATTTCTGTTTGGAATGAAGAAGCATTACAAAAACAATTAGTAGTATTGCCTGACGGTATGATTTCCTTTCCTTTAGCAGGTGAATTAGCGGCTAAAGGTAAAACCGTCGTGGAGTTGCAATCAGCACTGAAAGAAAATCTAGCTGAATATTTAGCCGATCCTGTGGTCACGGTCTCTGTTGCTAATGTCAGTGGCAACACCGTCCATATAATGGGTAAGGTATTAAAACCGGGTAATTTTGTAATGAGTAAATCGACGGATGTGATGCAGGCGTTGAGTATGGCTGGAGGCCTATCACCTTATGCCGAAGAAAATAATATCATTGTCCTACGTCGTAATGGTGAGACTCAGCAAGTGCTATCAGTTCATTATGCAGCAATTAAAAAAGGTCAAGAATTAGACACCAATATCCTGCTGCAAAGTGGCGATGTGATTGTAATCCCATAAGTTAGTTAAGTAATCATGCATAAATATTTTTGGGTACTACTGTGTACCAATGCTTTTTCTGTTTCAGTGGCAAACTCAGCTGAGTGGTCACTAAATTCTACCTTAAACCCTTCTGCAAAATATGATGACAATGTATTTATGTCAGAAAATAAACAAGGTAGTGTTCAATATTCTATTAGTCCAACATTAATCTTTAAACGTGCGATGGAAAATAGCGAACTTAGCCTTTCTGCTGGTTATAATATAAATAGATATCAATCCTTTGCCTATTTGGATAGACAAGATCCCTTTATTAAATTTAATAGTAGTTTAAAAACAGAAAGAAGCCAGTACGGTCTCGCTGCAAGTTACAGTCAAAGTTCATCTCGAAGCACGGCTGAAGAAGATACCGGTGATTTTACAACTGAGTCTAGTGTTACATCGGAAACTATCTCGCCAAGTTATAGTTATCAATTAACCGAGCGAGATTCAATTTCTTTGAGTGGTAGTTATTCAACTAGAAGCTATTCGACTACAGGTTTTAGTGACAATAAAACCAAGTCAATTAATTCCGCTTGGCAACATCAGTTTACAGAGCGATTGAGTGGGGGGCTGAGTTTATCAGCATCTAATTATCAGTCTGATGGTTTAAGCTTGATCTCTGATGATGATAATTACAATCTATCAACGACCGTAAGCTATCAATTGTCCGAGTTATGGAAACTTAACGGACAAATCGGTATTCGAAAACTAAAAAGTCAGCAAAAAGATAATCTTGGTGCCACTCAAAACACAAGTAGTTCTGGATCTTCATTTGATTTTAGTGCGAACAGAAAAACTGAATTAGGCAGTTTATCGATGGGATTGTCGCGCTCTTTGTCGCCATCAAGTACTGGTGATGTGAATGAACAAGACAGGTTCAATCTAGCTTGGTCAAAAATGCTAAGCGAACAGCTATCACTGAGTTTGTCTACAAGTTATCAACAGTCTACTTCTGCATTAGATGATGGCAATGATAAACGTGAGAACCTTAATGTATCACCGGCAATAAAATGGCAGTTTGAGCGTAATTTAGCGGTGAATGTATCGTATAATTATCGCCAACAAAAAGAGTCAGCAGCGGATACTAATGCAAAGAGTAACGCGGTAATGATGACATTGCTTTATGACTGGGATGGTCTGCGCGTCTCACGTTAATTAACTGGAATAAAATGGAAGAAGAAGTTAAAGGCCTGGCTGATTATCTCGATATAATTAGACGCCGTAAATATTGGATTATCTTTCCGGCATTAGTACTGATGATAGCGAGTGTGTCTGTCGCTTACCTATTACCTTCGAGCTATAAATCTGAAGGCTTGATTTTAATCGAGTCACAAGAGATCCCCAGTGACTTGGTGAGATCTACGGTCACCAGTTATGCTGACCAACGGATTGAAGTGATCAAGCAACGCATTATGACCACAAAAAAGGTCATGGGAATTGTTAATAAATATAAGTTGTATCCAGACTTACGTCAAAAAGCCCCTCCATCTGAAATCGTCGCTATGTTCCGTGACAATATCAATGTGTCAATGGTTAATGCTAATGTCACCGATCCTCGTAGTGGTCGTACGAGACGGGCAAGCATTGCTTTTAAAGTGTCATTTATGGATAAATCACCTCAAGTCGCCCAGCAAGTTGCCAATGAGTTAGTCACCGAGTTTTTAAATGAAAATGTCCGAACTAGAACGGATAGAGCGACAGAAACAAAAGACTTTTTAGAAGAAGAAGGTAATAAGTTTCAACGAAAAGTACAATTGTTAGAAAAGAAAATTGCTGAATTTAAAGATGAATACAGTGATAGTTTGCCAGAATTATTACAATATAACTTATCAATGGTTGAGCGTTTACAAGAAGAGTTGGCTGATAATCAAAACCAAATCATGGTATTGCAAGATCAGATTTTGACAATGACGTTAGAGCTAGCTAATTTACCCGCTTATCTGGAAGATTCACGCCAGCTTACGCCCGGCTTCAAACCAACAACAAGTGAGCAACAGTTGCAACTTGTTAAAGCTGAATATAGTAAATTGACGGCGAAATATTCTAGCAATCATCCTGATGTCGTGCAGTTAAAACGACAGATTGAAAGCCTACAAAAAGAACTGGGTATCGATGAGTCTGAAGTCGATGGCCTATCACTTGAGTTAGAGCAAGCTAAAGACACACTTAAACAATTAAGCCAGCGTTACTCAGCTAGTCACCCTGACGTGAAAGCGGTGGAAGGTCAGATAGTATTGTTAGAGAAAAAATTAACAACGGCTAAGCTTACACAGACAAAATCAGGCTCAGCTGTTAGCCAATCAGTTGAGAACAAAAAGCGACAAGTTAACCCCATCTATCTACAAATAAAATCAAAAATAGATTCATCAGAACGAGAAATAGTTCGTCTACACAATAGGCAAGCTGATGTCACTTTAAAATTAACTGACTTTGAAAATCGTGTTTTTCAAACACACCAAGTCCAGCGTGGCTATGAAGATTTGACGCGTGATCACGCTAATAATCTGGCTAAATACAAAGAACTTAGATCTAAACAACTGGAAGCTGAACTCGGTCAAAATTTAGAAGCTGAGAATAAAGGTGAAAGTTTCACTCTAATTGAACCACCTCAAGTAGCAAACAAAGCAGAAAAGCCTAATCGGCCCAAGATTTTGGCAATGGGGTTTATGGCTTCTTTAGGTGCTGGTCTTGGTCTCGCCCTATTAATTGAAATGATGAAAGGCGGGGTACGTGGTTATAATGAAATTACACGAGTTGTCGGTCATGCTCCTCTTGTTGTCGTGCCCATTATTACTACTTTATACGATGATAAAGTTAAAAAAACGTCACGAATGCGCCTTGTCTTGTGGTCTTTTATTTTGTTTTTATTAATGATCGTTTGCTTTCATTTCTGGGTGATGGATCTTGAAGTGCTATGGTTCAAGATCATGCGAAAAATAACCTTGTTATAGCCGTTAATCATATGTGGATGAGCAACTAGATGGATAGAATACAAAAAGCACTTGAGAAAGCCAAAGCAAAGCATAATGTCACGCCAAATAACACGCCTGTTCAAAAAGAAATCAGAAAACCGCTAGTCGAAGACCCGTTAAAAGCACCGATTGACAATATTTCTTATACGCAGACTAAAATTGTTGAAGTATCGCGAGAGGCGCTGGAAGAAAAACGAGTGATTGCGGGAATCTATAATAATCCTCAATCAGCTGTTTTTCGCATGATGCGTACACAAGTGTTACAAAAAATGCGGAGCAATGACTGGCAAACAATCGCGATCACCTCACCGACAGCGGGAGAAGGAAAATCTCTTATTGCCTCTAATTTAGCACTTGCGATGGCAATGGAGTTGAACCAAACCGTATTATTGGTTGATATGGACCTACGCAATCCGAGTATAAGTGACTACTTCAGCCTTGATGTGGACTATGGTTTAAAAGACTATCTAGAACAAGATATCACTTTGAACGATGTACTCATCAACCCTGGTATTAAACGCATGGTTATTTTACCAGGGCGGAACAGGGCGGAAGATTCTGCTGAATTACTCTCTAGCCCTAAAATGGTCAGATTGGTGTCCGACATCAAAAAACAATATGATTCACGCATGATTATTTTTGATGTGCCGCCTATTTTGCAAACGGATGATGTGCTCTTATCATCAAATTATTTTGATTGCACCCTGTTAGTGATCGAAGATGGTAAAAACTCTGAGGGTGATATTACTAAATCAATGCAGCTATTAGACGGGCATAATCTCATTGGAACAGTATTGAATAAATCAGATAAACCACCTACACACCAAAACTACTAATATGTATACAGAACATTTTGGTCTTGACCATAAACCCTTTAATTTGGTGCCTGACCCATCATTTTTATATCTAAGCCCTAACCATAAAAAAGCCCTCACCATGCTGGAATATGGCTTAGTAAGCCATGCTGGATTCACTGTTGTGACAGGTGAGATTGGTGCGGGTAAAACGACTTTAATTCGTACTTTACTAGGTAAAATGGGCGACGATGTGGTTATCGGGCTGATCAATAATACCCACGAATCATTTGGTGAACTGATGGTTTGGGTGCTAGATGCACTCGAAATTGAGTCAGAAGCTACGGACAACGCTGGCCGCTACCGAGATTATATTAATTTTGTAGTTGAACAGCATGTACTGAGTAAACGAGTTGTATTGATTGTCGATGAAGCACAAAATCTGAGTGTGCAATCATTAGAAGAACTGCGTTTATTATCCAATGTAAATATTGATTCAGATATTTTTTTGCAGCTTATTTTGACAGGTCAGCCTGAACTGATTGAAAAACTCAACCAACCAGAACTCGTCCAGTTTGCTCAACGAATTGGTGTTGAATATCATCTTAAAGCACTGAGTTTTCCTGAAACCCAGAAATACATTGAATATCGCCTCAAGATGGCGGGAGCCACACAAGAGATTTTTACTGATAAAGCCTGCGCCGCCATTTATTGTTACAGCGAAGGTGTGCCTCGTAGAATTAATAATTTATGTGACTATGCGATGGTTTTTGCCTTTGCCGATGATAGGCGCAGTGTTGGCGTTGATACCGTGCTTGATATGATGAAAGATAAACAAGCCTCGCGTATTATTAGGCCTGCAGAGGAAGAAAACCCAGATGTAAGCAATGTTAAGAACTGGCTATTGGAAAAATTTAATATTGCTTTAATTTAGTAAGGATATAAGTTTTATCTAGAATGAAAAATAATAAGGTCAATATTTGCTATTGGAATAATAATGGAGGATTAACGCTTGATGCTGAAATTATTTCATCTATTCTGCTTAAAAATGACTTTGATGTTTTTCACAATGGCTACCACAAGGACTTTCTCACTAAATTCCCAAGAGTAAGAAAATTATTTTGGCAGTTTCAAAAAGCATGTTTAGTTGCTTTATCTAAAGCTGGCATAAAACGCTATGCAGCTAGTATTCATCTTGAAACGCTGACGAAAAGTAATTTGTGCGTGGCACATAAAAACCTAATGATACCGAACCTAGAATGGCTCAGTGATGATTCCTTTGCATTGTTAGCTGAAGTTGATTTGGTTTTATGTAAAACTAAGAGTGCGGTTCAGTTCTTCGAGCAACAAAACTTGCCAGCGATATATACCAGCTTCACGACGATTAGCCCATATGATGAGCAATATCAACAAAAGCCAAATACCTTTGTACATATAGCGGGTAAAAGTGGTTCGAAAGGAACGTTTCCTCTGTTGAAACTCTGGTCTAAACACCCTGAATGGCCAAAACTAACTGTGCTGGCTAGTCGAACTCACTATATTGAAAGCATAATACGACCATCACTTAAAGAATTTGAATCGGATAATCTATATATTATAGAAGATTTTATCGCAGCGTCAGAACTGAAAAGGTTGCAGAATGAATCGGAAATTCACTTGTGTCTATCAGAAGCAGAAGGCTTCGGTCACTCGCTTTGTGAGCCTATGAGCTGTGGTGCCATCGTGGTTACTGTTGATGGTTATCCCATGAATGAGCTAGTTCAGCCTGACCGTGGTTTTTTAGTGAAGTCGCACAATCACAACCCTATGGCATATGGCATGCGGTTTTATTTTGACGATGATGATTTTGAGATTAAAATCAACACAATAGTGAACGCAAGCACTGAGGAAAAACAAGCAATTAAATTCAATACTCGCCAATGGTTTGATGATAATGATGCTTTTTTTAAAACAACACTAGTTGATGCTGTTAACTATTCGCTTAATGAAAAAAGCCAAAGCTAGAGTTTTTTAGCTTTCTAAGTAAAGCAACAATAGTTTTAATGACGGGTATTCGGTCATGAAATCTAAGTGGATGTATATCTGTTCTAGATGAGCGTTGTAAACCAATTGGGTTTCGAAGCACCAATGTCTTTATTGATGGGTTTTGTGATCGAAATGTATTGAGTGCACCATCATAATGCATTGGACCGCCGGCTGGATCGCCAGGGCTTCTCGTTAGAATAGTTTCTAAAAATGTGATTAATTCAGGAAGGATTGTCCCTTGAACCGCATATAAGTGGGCACACAGTATATCTTGTTGATAGTCGACAAAGAGGGCATCCGAGTCACTTTCGATGTTAAGTTCATTGCCTAAATAACAGATATCCCAATCTTGCTTGGCCAAGTCATCCAAAATAACAGGTAATTCGATAAGTCGATTATCGATAAAATCCACATCATCCTCAAGAATTAAAACGATAGCTACATTATGAGCCAATGCTTGTTTTAGTACTGCTAAATGGCTTATAAAACACCCGTAAGCGCCATTGCTTGGAAACCCATTAGCAACAGTCGATTTGTCGGTGATATACAGCTCAACCCCCGGAGATGACAAGCTAAGTGATATTTTTTCAAGTTGGTGTTCAATTTCAATTTTTCGGTCGACTCTGTCACGCAAATTGATAATAGAAACACGTGAAAAGTAATCATTAAAAGAAATTGACTCTCTTGTATCTGTATCTTTTAGTATCATTCTAGAATTAACCATGGTGTTGCTATGTCAGCTGACAGTGTTACTTTATAGCCATTATCTTGGGAATAGTTAGTGATGATTTTTTTCTTTGCAGAATTAGTCGCTATTTTATACAAGGTTAAACCGGCTTTGGCTTTAATATATAACTTGCCAATAACGGGTTCACAAATAAACGGACTGTTTTTCTTGTTGACAGGAATACAACGCGCTATTTTCGAAATCAAAATTTTATTAGATTCATTAATCGCCTTGTTATCTAAACTCTGCACGGCGACGACCGCACTTGCCGTGTCTATAGAAAACTGTACATTAGTCAGTTGTATTGCTTCATCGCCGATCTTTCCCGAAGCAACCTGTGATTTTTCGGTATCAATCAAGTGAATACCTTTTTGCCAATCTCTTTTTAATTCATCCGTGTCTGATTCCACAAGAGAGGAGGAGTTATCGATAAAATCAATATTGGGATCATTGACAACATGATGTTGAACGGATTTGTCGGCGTAACTTGCATCCATCGCTTTTTCATACTCTGCCAACCACGGTAAAGATGAAGAATAAGGTAGATCAATACTAATTTTACTTTGTTCTAATAAAGTTCGAATAGAAGCCGATGTAACTGGTGTGACGGCTTTACCAAAAAAATTACCCTTTGACAGCCTGAGATGATAATGATTCTTAGCGGGCGTGACATGATCTTGTCGATACAATAATGCCGCAGCAGGCATCATCACCATCAGGGCGGGATCATTATAAGCCGAATAATTACTGCCTCGACTGGCATTATTAAGTGGTGATTGACTATAACCGTATAACATTAATGAGTCCCAGCCTTGCAATGCCGCAATACTGGCTAACCAGATAGGGGTTGTATAGCGATCTGATACGGGAAATTTCTCCACATTCCATTCTGTAACCGATAAAGGCTTGCCTGAAACTTGACCCGCACCAATCCAAGATAGAAACCCTGCTCGATAATGAGGGTTAAAAGATAGCTCTCCTGCTCTACCATAACTATGGACATCAATAATGTCACCATCAGTCAAAGAAGGTAAGCTAGCCAAACTCATGCCACCCCATGTATTGCCAGTAACGAGTGGGCTTTTAACTTCCAAATTAACCAGGTGAGACAGCATTGTTTTATTAAAACGGTGTTCAGCATCATTCAAATAAATTTTAGAATCGCCGAACTCCCATGAACGCCAAGCTTGTTTGTGATTTAATTTCAATCTATCAGCTGCACTTTTTACATCTGCACTATAAATCTTATGATGTTGAGGTACTTTTTTATCAGGTAAAAGTGAGTTGCCAAAATGATGGGTCAGATCATTTTCATTAATGAGTAATGTCGACACAATAGCAGGATCATTTTTATAGGCAAGTTGAGTAAAAGGATTGATGTGATTTAAATATGCCGTATTAAAGTCCATCATTTTCTTTTGAATGGATTTATTATAATAATTAAAACCTTTTAAATCGTGATGTTTTTTACCTTTCGCTATTTCATCAAAGTTACTAATACCGTCAGCAGCGGTATAAGCTCGACCGACTTGCAAATCCATCCAGATATAAATACCTTCATCTTTTAAACACTTTATCCACCAATCTAATTTTTTGAGTGAGGTCGCGTTCAGCGTGAGGGTGTCACGTTTGGGATTTGAAAATATATTAGGGTTCGCCCAAGCAGAATCATGGTGGTGGATCCTGACGAGGTTAAAACCTAATCGGGATAAGCGCTTGGCTTGTTGTTTGATATTGACATCACTGGTATTAAAAAGCGCATATGCTTGAACGTTAGCACCCCAAAATTTAGCTGGCGTACCATCTGGAAATTCTAGTGAATCTCCCTTTGTTATTAATATTCCATGTTTACCTGCAGGAATATGATTGGCATTTAAAAAGGAAACGTCCACAGGTGATGTGTTCCAAGGAATAATATTTCCTTGCCAATTAAGTGTCGATTTCTCAGGCTCTAATTCTGGATACTGAACAGATAGCTTATCAACTCCATTTACTGTGACCATCATATCGAAATCATAAAGTCCTGATTTAATTGGACCAAAAAACATAGCGCGAATTTCATTTTTATTGCCACGCTCGAAATGAACATTGGCAAGACGAGGAGAAAATCGAACTTCAATCAGTTCTTTCGGGGTAATCTGCCAACGCCAACCGTTATTATTGGCTAGTAATTCAGGTTCTTTAGCTAAACCGTGAAAGCTTGGCGAATCGAGATTAAGCTTGAAGCTGATGCCAAAACCAATAGCCTTAGGATGATGTTTTGTAGCTGAGAATTGATAATGCCAAGTATGATGATTTCTCTCTGGTGAGCTATGACCCAAGATAGAAAGATCAAGGTTTTTACTCTCTCCTTGAAATTTATGAGCATCAGAGTTTGCTGTTGAGGTAATCTGCACGTTTGACCATTTCCAATTATCATTCCAAGCAACAAATGCTGGAGTAATAATGGGTACTGAATGGTGTTCTAACGAAAATAATGCATTATTGGCATTAAGCTTTATACTGTCACCTGCTGAAGTCAGACCAGTTAAGCAAAACAATAAAACAAAAAGACACATATTTTGGAGTGAAATCATGAGAAACTTAAGGCCTAGTGGGTGGTTTGGAATAATTATACCGTTTTAAATATGATGTGTACTTCATTTGATAAAGGTGAAAACCTAAAATAATGGGAAATGGATTTGCCTATGCAGTAATGGCACTATGGCCTTTGCTCGCCATTTACTGGTATAAAACAAAAAGCATTCAAACAGCCACCCTGTGGACGATTTGGGGTGGTTTTATGTTCTTGCCGGTAAAAACAGAAGTTGATCTTCCGA
>CAJWBY010000114.1 GCA_913020705.1 uncultured Colwellia sp. | reverse complement strand
CTCAACCCAAGTTTATTCATTTACGGTTACATAGTGATTATTCAATGTGTGACGGTTTGAATAAAGTAAAACCTATTATCGCTAAAGCCGCTGATTTAGGAATGCCAGCACTGGCACTGACTGATCAAACAAACCTTTGTGGCTTGGTTAAATATTATCATGCTGCTCATGGTGCGGGTATTAAACCCATTATTGGTTGTGACTTTTGGGTGAAAAGCGAAGAATTAGAAGATGAACTTTCTAGGCTTGTTGTAATAGCAACAGACAATGTTGGTTATAAAAACCTCACTGAACTTATCTCCAAAGCTTACTTACGTGGACATATTCAAGGTAAGGCCGTTATCGATAAAAATTGGCTAATTGAATTTGCCCCAGGACTAATTCTTTTATCAGCAGGTAGAGAAGGAGATATTGGTAAGGCGTTAATCAAAGGAAATACCGAGCTTGTTGATGCAATGGTTATGTTTTATAAACAATATTTCCATGATTGCTTTTATCTAGAACTGATCAGAACTAATCGAGAAAATGAAGAAAATTACATTCATTTAGCTGTAGAACTTGCTGACAAATCGTCACTTCCAGTAGTTGCCACCAATGAAGTAATGTTTATTTCTCCTGAGCGATTTGACGCTCATGAAATTCGTGTTGCCATTCATGATGGTTTTACCCTTGATGACAAACGTCGACCAAAAAAATACTCTAAGGAGCAATATTTTCGTAGTGAAGCAGAAATGTGCGAGCTATTCTCCGACATTCCTGAAGCGCTAGAAAATACGGTAGAAATCGCTAAACGTTGTAATGTCACGGTTACGTTAGGTGAATATGTTTTACCTGATTTTCCTACACAAGGTTTATCAATAGAAGACTTTTTAGTGAAAGTTTCAGAAGAAGGTTTGCAAGAACGTTTAGAATTTATCTTTGACAAAGATGCACCTGACTTTGCCGAAAAACGTAAACCTTATGATGAGCGTTTAGCTATAGAACTTGAAGTTATCAATAATATGGGCTTCCCAGGTTATTTCTTGATCGTTATGGAATTTATTCAGTGGAGTAAAGATAATAACATACCTGTTGGTCCAGGCCGTGGTTCTGGTGCTGGGTCACTTGTTGCGTATGCACAAAAAATTACTGACCTAGATCCTCTTGAATATGATTTACTCTTTGAACGATTTTTGAACCCTGAACGTGTTTCTATGCCTGATTTTGATGTCGACTTTTGCATGGATAGACGTGATGAGGTGATTGATCACACTGCCGAACTATATGGGCGCGATGCGGTATCACAAATTATTACCTTTGGTACCATGGCGGCCAAAGCGGTTATCCGAGATGTTGGACGTGTCTTGGGGCACCCTTATGGTTTTGTTGACCGGATTTCAAAGTTAATACCGCCAACGCCAGGTATGACTTTAGCAAAGGCCTTTGAAGAAGAACCTAAACTTCCTGAAGCTTATGCACAAGACAGTGAAGTAAAAGACTTAATTGATATGTGTCGTATCTTAGAAGGTACTACACGTAATGCGGGTAAACATGCTGGTGGTGTTGTTATTTCGCCCACCACCATCACTGACTTTGCACCACTTTATTGTGATGAAGACGGGAAAAATCCAGTAACACAATTCGATAAGAATGATGTTGAAGATGCAGGTTTAGTAAAATTTGACTTCCTAGGGCTTCGAACATTAACCATTTTACAATGGGCCATTGAGATGGCAGATGTGAAATTGTTAAAAGAGGGGAAAGCCCCCATCGACATTACGCGTATTCCTTTAGAAGATCCGGCTAGTTTTAAAGTATTGTTAAAGTCAGAGACTACGGCTGTTTTTCAACTCGAATCTAGTGGTATGAAATCACTTATTGCAAAACTTAAACCGGATTGTTTTGAAGATATTATTGCACTGGTTGCACTCTTTAGACCTGGTCCATTACAGTCAGGCATGGTTGATAACTTTATTGAGCGTAAGCATGGACGAGAAGAAGTTAGTTACCCCGATGCAACATGGCAACACATTGATTTAAAACCTATTCTTGAACCGACTTACGGTATTATTTTATACCAAGAACAGGTTATGCAAATAGCGCAGGTATTAGCAGGTTATTCTCTCGGTGGAGCAGATATGCTTCGTCGTGCTATGGGTAAGAAAAAGCCTGAAGAGATGGCCAAGCAGCGTGCTGGTTTCGAGCAAGGTGCTATTGATCGTGGTGTAGATGGCGAACTCGCCATGAAGATTTTCGATTTGGTTGAAAAATTTGCTGGGTATGGTTTTAATAAATCGCATTCAGCGGCTTATGCGCTTGTTTCTTATCAAACTTTATGGATGAAAACACATTTTCCTGCGCCATTTATGGCAGCGGTAATGTCTGCTGATATCGATAACACAGATAAGATTGTTACCCTCGTTGATGAGTGTGGAAATATGGGTATAGATCTACTTCCTCCTGATGTAAATGCCGGTCAGTATAAGTTTACCGTTAATGAACAAAACCAAATTGTTTATGGTATAGGTGCAGTTAAAGGTGTGGGGGAAGGTCCTATTGAAGCGATAATTGCCGCCCGTGAAGAAGGTGGAGACTTTACCGATCTTTTTGATTTTTGTGCTCGTCTTGATCTGAAAAAAATCAATAAGCGTGTATTAGAAAAATTGGTTAAAGCGGGGGCAATGGATTCACTTGGTCCTAAAAAAGTGCTTGATGGTAAAGAAGTGCCGCATCGTGCTGTTTTATTTGAAACATTACCTGAAGCAATAAAAGCTGCAGACCAACATGCAAAGGCACAAGCTGTTGGCCAAAACGATTTGTTCGGTTTAATTAATGAAGAATCAGAAGACACCCGGCAAGCCTTTAAAGATGTACCAATGTGGGCAGAAGAGGTTTGGCTGAATGGTGAAAAAGAAACACTTGGCTTATATCTAACAGGTCACCCTATTAATCGATTTTTACCTGAAATTAAACATTATGCTACTGGGCGTTTAGTGAGTTTGCAACCTACAAGTAAAGACAAAACCACTGTCGCCGTTGGTCTTGTTCTAGGTGTCAGAGTCATGGTTAATAAGCGTGGCAGAAAATGGGCACTGGTTACACTAGATGATAAAAGTGCGCGTATGGACATTAGACTATTCCCAGACGACTATGATAACTTTGCTGAAATGCTCGTAAGTGATGCTATTTTAGTCTGTAGCGGACAGGTCAGCTTTGATGAATACTCTGGAGGTATTACAATGACCGCCCGAGATATAATGACAGTTGCCGATGCTCGGGAAAATTATGTTACTTCAGTTGACGTCAATGTGAATAAAACCAAGGCAGGTGAAGGTTTTATTGGCAAGTTTACTGACGTATTAACACCTTATAAAGATGGTACTTGTCCAATTCGGTTGTTTTATCAAAGAGATGAAGCAAAAGCTATGCTAGAATTAGGCGTACAATGGCGTGTAACGCCTGCAGACCCTTTATTACATGAATTGAAAACCTTATTAGGTGACGGAGATGTCACCCTAAGGTTTAAATGATATAGGTCGCATAAATTGGTAACTTATTGTTAATCATTATAAATAATTTATAACAATGTCGATGATGACTTTGTTAGCAACTTAATAATCGTATAAAAATTATTAAGTCACTCTAATTTGAACAATCATGCTGTTAACGATAAAACGGCATAGAACATAGGTAAGAATAATCATATGTCATTAAATTTTTTAGATTTCGAGCAGCCAATTGCTGAACTTGATGCAAAAATTGAAGAATTACAATTAGTCAATAACGGTCAAGAATTAGATCTTGATCTCGAAGAGCAAATTACCCAATTACGTGGGAAAAATGTTGAGTTAACGAAAAAGATTTTTTCTAATCTTGATCCTTGGCAAACAGCTCGTGTAGCGCGTCATCCGCAACGCCCTTATACACTTGATTATTTACCGCGTATTTTTACAGAATTTGATGAGCTTGCTGGTGACAGACATTACGCAGATGACAGAGCTATTGTTGGCGGTACTGCACGTTTAGACGGTAAACCTGTAATGGTTATAGGTCACCAAAAAGGTCGTTCGACGGCAGAAAAAGTGAAACGTAATTTTGGTATGCCACGCCCTGAAGGGTACCGTAAAGCATTACGTTTAATGCAAATGGCAGAGCGTTTTAATATGCCTATTATTACTTTTATTGACACGCCAGGTGCATACCCAGGTATCGGCGCAGAAGAGCGTGGTCAAAGTGAAGCGATTGCGATGAACTTGAAAGTAATGGCTCGTTTAACCGTTCCAATTGTTTGTACTGTTATTGGTGAAGGTGGCTCCGGTGGTGCATTAGCTATTGGTGTGGGTGACCGTGTTAATATGCTCAAATATTCTACTTACTCAGTAATATCACCTGAAGGTTGTGCTTCAATTTTGTGGAAAACAGCAGAAAAAGCATCTACTGCCGCGGCTGCAATGGGTATTACTGCTACACGTATTAAAGAATTAGAACTCATTGATAATATCGTTGAAGAGCCATTAGGTGGAGCGCACCGGGATATGGATATTATGGCAGCTAACTTAAAGCAAGAATTAAAATCAAATCTTGCTGAGTTAGAAGGTTTATCAAAAGATGAATTAATAGAAAAACGTTACGACAGATTAATGTCTTTCGGTTACTGTTAAGCCGTTTTAAGTCGACATCAGTAAAGTGATCTTGAGCACTTTACTGATAAAGTTGTAGCCTTATCGTATGTATATTTTTTATTTAAGTTAAGGCTATACCTTTCGTTGATGTCAGTATAAATTTACAAAGTAAACTATGATTGAAAATACGCTAAGACATTTTTTTTCAAACTATCCCACACAGTCACTTCTTATTGCCTATAGTGGTGGTATTGACTCACAAGTACTTCTTCATAGCCTTGCAACTTTAAAAAAACAAAATACTATTAATACCAATGTTCGTGTCTGTCATATAGATCATGGCCTAAGTGTGAATGCTACCAACTGGCAAAAATTTGCTAAAGAGCAATGCTATAAATTTGATCTTGCACTTGAAATTATTTCTGTAAATGTTCAAGCGACTCCACAACAAAGTATAGAAGCACAAGCGAGAGATGCGCGTTATAGTGCTTTAAAGTCAGCCGCTGATACAGGAGACTTAATTGTTACTGGACATCACAGTGATGACCAAACTGAAACTTTCCTGTTAGCATTAAAAAGAGGTTCCGGCTTGAAAGGTTTATCGGCAATGCGAAGTGAGATGGCATTCGGTGACCAGTTATTAGTCCGACCCTTATTGAATATTTCACGAGCAGAGATTGAAGCTTATGCGGATCTGCATAAGTTAGAATGGATTCAAGATGAGTCTAATAACGATGAGCGTTTTGATCGGAATTTCCTACGGCATCAAATTTCACCTAAGCTTATTGAGCGTTGGCCTAGCATCAATAAGACCATTGCACGTAGTGCCGAACATTGTTTTGAAGCACAACAGTTACTTGATGAATTAGCGGTCGAAGACTTAGATAATTGCCAAGAGTCGTCTTATAAGCTTTCTATTTCTCATTTGAACAAACTGAGTGAACCTAGGCTTAAAAATCTTTTACGGTATTTTTTATCCACCCATCATATTTTAATGCCAAGCAGTGAACAATTAATGCAAATATGTCTGCAACTTAATGCAGATAGCGATAAATCTCCTGTTGTTCAGTTAGCCCAATGTTGTATCAGGCGTTATAAAGGCGAACTGTATCTGACGAAAATTTTTCAGGATGTCTCCGCGTGGCAACAAACGATAAATTCTGAAGTTATAACTGACAACATGTCTTTAAATATTAACCTTCCTGATGAATTAGGAACGCTATCAGTTTCTACAGAAGTATCAGTAAATCAAAGCACAAGCAACTGGCAAGCGTCCATAAAGAAACCTGAAGTTAATCAAGTGGTCAGAATTTTCTTTTCTCACGATAACCCTAAATGTTTACCAGAGTACCGACAGCACTCGCGATCCTTGAAAAAAGTATTACAAGAACTATCAATACCTCCATGGGAAAGACAAAGATTACCTTTCATATTTTATGACAATGAATTAGTTGCTGTAGCAGGGCAGTTTATTTGCAAAGGCTATTCATTGGATAAAGAGACTTTAGCTGATAACGAACAGGCAGGTTTTACTATATCAATGGATGGTAAACCGTCTTTATAAAACAAGCATATAACGAATAAACTAGACAGTGTTGGTGAATAAGTGGTAAAAATCTTCACCGACACGTTATCTTATAATAAGAACAATAACTAAAATAAGAAAAATTATGACAACACAAAATACTTCTTTAGAAAATCAGTCAATTCTTGGCAAGCTTCAATCTATTAATATTGTAAATCAAATCATTATTGCTATTGTTTTTGGGATTGTATTAGCACTTATTTCACCTGAAATTGCTAAGTCATTCTCTATGCTAGGAAGTTTATTTGTCAGCGCCTTAAAAGCCGTTGCACCAATTTTAGTCTTAGTTTTAGTTGCTTCTTCTATAGCAAATCAAAAGCCTAATAGTGATGCTAACTTGAAGCCTATTGTCGGTCTTTATTTAATCGGTACCATAAGTGCAGCATTGGTTGCTGTAACGCTAAGTTTTGCGTTTCCGGTGCAATTGACTTTAGATTTAGCAGGCGCCAATGCCAATCCACCACAAGGTTTAGGTGAAGTACTATCAACGTTAGCGTTTAAAGTTGTTGATAATCCTTTCAATGCAGTTGTAACAGGTAACTTCATTGGTATTTTAGCTTGGGGTTTAGGTTTAGGCTTTGCTTTGAAGAAAGGCAGTGAGTCTACAAAAGTAATGGTGCATGATTTTGCAGAAGCAATTTCAAGTGTTGTGAAGTTAGTTATTCGCTTTGCTCCTCTAGGTATTATGGGTTTAGTTGCTAACACTGTTGCTACTACTGGTTTTGATACTCTAGGTGAATTCAGCCATTTAGTACTCGTGCTTTTAGGCTCTATGCTTGTGATTGCATTGGTAGTTAATCCGTTGATTGTTTATTTTATTATGCGCAAAAACCCTTACCCATTAGTATTAAGATGTTTAAAAGAGTCAGGTATTACAGCATTCTTTACAAGAAGTTCTGCGGCAAACATCCCTGTTAATATGGAATTATGTAAAAAGCTTGATTTACATGAAGATACTTATTCAGTTTCTATTCCTTTAGGTGCCACTATAAATATGGCTGGAGCGGCGATTACTATTACCGTTTTAACACTTGCTGCAGCCAACACTTTAAATATTGAAGTTGACATTGCTACTGCAATTTTACTCAGTGTTATTGCCTCGGTATCAGCATGTGGTGCTTCAGGTGTTGCAGGTGGTTCATTACTTCTTATTCCTCTGGCTTGTGGTTTGTTTGGGATTGATAGCGAGATTGCGATGCAGGTTGTTGCGATAGGTTTTATCATTGGCGTTATTCAAGATTCAGCCGAAACTGCTTTAAATAGCTCTACCGATGTTATTTTTACTGCAGCTGCCTCACACCATATTACTAAGAATTTAGATAAGTAATTTAACAATAGCTTTGTTACTTCAACGTTGAAGTAACAAAGCTTTATATGTCTTGATGTAAATCCTGCAATTTAATCTATCGAAATAGTAAATTATTTATTGCACTTAATCAGCACTTTTTTAATGGGTTAATAAAGAGCATAATACCCCCAATTATAGTCCCCAAATATTAGTGAAATAATAATATGCCTACCGAAAATGCTTTAAAAACACGTAGCAATACCAGTTGTGAATTGTGTACTTCAACAAATAACTTAGCGATATTCCCCGTTCCACCAACGAGTGACTTAAGTGCTCAACAATGTGTGTATCTTTGTGCAGTTTGCACTGAACAAGTTAATGGTAATACCGAAATAGACGTTAATCATTGGCGATGTTTGAATGACAGCATGTGGAACCAAGAACCTGCTGTACAAGTTATGTCTTATCGTATGCTCCATAAACTTTCAGCTGAAAGTTGGGCGCAAGATGCTTTAGAAATGATTTACATGGAAGATGATGTAAAAACTTGGGCAGAACAAGGTATCGCAGCGGCGGAACGTGAAGGACCTACAAGAGATAGTAACGGTACTGAATTACAAGATGGTGATGATGTGACGCTTATTAAAGATCTAAAGGTTAAAGGTGCTAATTTTACCGCTAAGCAAGGCACTATGGTACGTGGTATTACACTCACTGATAATCCTGAACATATCGAAGGTAAAGTTAATGGTACGCGCATTGTGCTAGTTTCTGCGTATTTGAAAAAAGCTTAACAATATTACAATTCTAAAAAGCCCTTCTATGAAGGGCTTTTTAGTTTTTGAATGTGAACTATAACCAACGTCTGACGTTTGACTGGTAATCCAAATATTGTTGGCTAAATATTTTTGTTAACATCTTTTCTTCTGGGATGATCTGAAAACGTGTCATATAAGCAATAAATATCAGAATAACAGGTAAGGCTGTTATGTGCTGTAAGTAATAAGCTACAGATATTAGTGATATAAGCATGGCTAAATACATAGGGTTTCTGGACCAAGAATAGACCCCCGAACTTACTACCGAAGTACTTGCTTCTGGTTTGGTTGGGTTGACTGTAGTTTTGTGTCTCTTAAAGCTAACTATTGCGGAAATACCAACAACAATTGCTAGAGAGAAAAGTATAATAGCTATTTGTTTATGGGCCGGCCAGTTCAGTCTAAGTTCAGGCCATAATTTACTGAATACTATCATTAGCAACACAGCAATGATTACTTGGACAACAGGTATTACTTTTAACTCCATGATTTCCCTTAATGTAAAAGACTTTTTTGTATTACATCATCTTATCAGGCCAGTTAATACAATAAATCATTTCAATAATATAAAAATATTTCCTCACTGTTATTGACTTAATTAAATAATATCGCCATTATTTATTTTGCATTCAATTGATGCAAATTTTATTTAACTATTTTATTTAACTATTTTATTTCAATTAAAGCGTCGTAATTTCATGTTAGCCATAACTTATAAACATATAGAAAAGTGTCTCTGCCAAAACCGAATGACTCTCTTAGTCAATCGTTGGTATGCCTTTACTATGGCAAGTATAAATGTGGTATTATTAAATAAATAATTAATAATTAATAATTTTTAGCCACAGTTCACCACTGTGGTTACGATGTTTTTCTCCTCAGTGTTTTTCTCTAGCGTAAATTTTCTATATAAAACACGAATAAAGGAGTTCTTAAATGTCAGTTCCCGTAGCATATCTTGCCGTTATTCTTATTTGGTCAACCACACCGTTGGGCATAGTTTGGAGCAGTGAAACCATTCATCCAACATTTGCAGTATTGCTTCGAATGATTATTGCGGTTGTACCAGGTTGGCTGATATTGAAAGCTTTTCGTATTGAACTCCCTTGGCATAAAAAAGCACTTAAACTTTATAGTTTTTCTGCAATAGGAATTTTTGGCGGAATGTTATTCGCGTATTTAGCAGCTGGTTATATTTCTTCGGGTCTCATGTCATTGATCTTTGGTTTATCACCCATTTTATCTGGCGTACTAAGTCAACGAATTCTAGCTGAGTCTGCATTGTCCTTTTCTAAGAAAGTCGCATTATCAGTCGCAATTTGTGGACTAGCTATTGTGTGCTTTGATAAAATATCTTTAGCAGATGATGCGTACATTGGTATTATTGCTGTATTGATGGCAGTTTCATTTTTTAGTGTGAGTGGTGTGCTTGTAAAAAGTGTCGAAGTTGCAATAAACCCTATGGCAACAACTGTTGGGTCTTTACTGTTTAGTCTTCCTTTATTTACGGTTGTTTGGCTGATATTTGATGGTAGTATTCCATATGAATCATGGAGTAATAAATCAATATTAAGTATTGTATATTTAGGTGTTGTTGGGTCATTAGTGGGTTTTATTGCTTATTTTTATGTACTACAACGATTAAAAGCCAGTACGGTTGCTTTAATTACGATGATTACGCCTGTTATTGCTATTTCACTCGGTTTGATATTAAACAATGAATCGGTTAATACTAATTTAATCATCGGGGCATCAGCTATTATTGCAGGTTTAGCTATTTATCAATGGGGAGATTCGTTGATTAAACACAATCGTAAACAATATGCTCAGTAATGAAAAAGTAACTATTGGCTTTAGACAAGCACAACAAAGTGATCTTGGTTATCTGATGCAATTACGAAAAGCCACTATGGGAGAGCATCTGATTGCAGCAGGATTGAACTTGTCTGATCAACAACACTTAGAACGAATCAGTGAGTTTTTTACTGACTCGTCTATTATCACGATGAATAAAAAGCCTATTGGATTAATAAAGTTGGGGGTATTAACGGATAAATTGCACATTAGACAATTGCAAATATCTCCACAATTTCAAGGGAAGGGGGTTGGTGGTAAAGTATTAACATTGGTTAAAGAAAAGGCAAAAAAATTACACTTACCGTTAACATTGAATGTACTGCTCGCTAACCCAGTAATATCCTTATATTTACGGAATGGTTTCACGGTTACTGGACAGAACCAATTAGAATATCAAATGCGTTGTGACCCCTAGAGAAAAACGTTAGTTTCATAAAAAAGCCAGCAATATTTTGCTGGCTTTTTATGTTCAGGATGAGCGTTATGTCATGGTGCCATGCCTTTGCGACATTAGCACATCCATGTACGTCGATGGCAAAGAGTGATAATGTTCTGGATGAACTTGAGATTTTAGTAAATTTTTCCTTTTGCACGTACTTTAGCTATATCGACGCGTGTTGGCGTGATACTGCCATCTACTAAACCTTGAGTCGCGACCGATAATGATTCGATTACTTTGTACATTGAATCTAAATCGAGGCTTTTTATATCATCAGATGTTTGATGATAATGCTGATCTTTATCAAGCTGTGTACTACTAAAACTATGAGCAGGTACGCCTAATCTTGCAAGTGTTGCATTGTCAGAACGATAGAATAAACCTTGTTCAGGGTAAGGGTCTTCATAAATTTCAGTATTTTTAGCTTTCAAATTAGCGTTAAGTAACTCGCCTAAGTTAGAGCGTTCCATTCCTGTCATCCATATAGTACCTGCACCGAATTTAGATGGTTTACCTATCATTTCAATGTTGATCATAGCAACAACATCATCAGGGTTTATTTGTTGTGAGAAATATTTAGAGCCAAAGCCACCAATTTCTTCAGCAGTGAAAGTGCTAAACATTAACGTGCGTTTGTTGCCTCCTTTACTTGCGAAGTGTTGAGCTAGATTAATAACGGCAGACGTACCTGAAGCATCGTCATCGGCCCCGTTAAATACTTCTTTACCATCAGGCGTAACACCTAAGTGATCATAATGTGATGAATATAAAACCGTCTCACTTACTGTTTTTGCATTTTTATCTGTACCCGGTAAAACAGCGACAATATTTGTTAATTTTTTCTCTGTAATACTGGTCGTAGCATTAACATTAAATGAGTCTATTGCCATGTCATCAGCTAATACCATAACAATAGCACCTTGATGATCTAGGCTAAGTTTAGTTAAACCTCGTTGAAAATATCCTCGGTAGCCGGCAAACGTTTTAGCGTGAGCCGAATGAATGATAACTAAATGTTGTCCGCCATCATTGTTGATTTTTCCAAGTGCTTTTCGCATATCATCAGTTTCACTAATAACATGGGTTTGTATATCTTCAGTATTTTTCCATGAAAGTGAAGATATTGTACTTGCCATGCCTAAACTTTCTTCAGGAATAGATCTACCATTTAACATTACAGTTAAAGTCTCTGGCATGATACTCGTTACTTTAAATGTTTGCTTGAAGTCCTTATTTCCCTCAAGAGGGCTTAGTCCAATTTCAGTGAAGCGTTGGCTAATATATTCACCCGCTTTGTCTATTTCAGGTGAAAAGCTTGCTCGACCTTTCAAATCGTCACTGGCAAGATAGGTAATATCTTTTACGACCTGTAACGAAGACATCTCAACAATTTTAGCTTTCGGTGCTATTGGTTCACTGCATGCGGAAAGAAGTGTTACTCCAGCGAAAAGAGCTAACGTTAATCTCGTTTTTTTAAGGTGTTTTATCATTATTATTTTCCTTATTTATTGTAATTTTGTTGTTTCAATTAACAATGTTTCGTCACCAGAGGTTAACCATAATTGATTGTCTTGAATACTGCATTGGAAATCCATTGAGCGACTTGCAAGTTTTGCTAATGCATCACAGGTTTCTTGGCTAACCATTTCTACTGAAAGTTTATTGAACAAACGCAATTTGTTTTGCGATTGTTTCCACCATGTTTCAGCACTACTTCCATAAGTATAAAGAATTACTTTCTGAGCGCGGTTACATGCTTTTTTAAGACGTTTATCATCAAGCTGACCAAGCTCTATCCATAATTCAATCACTTCAGAGTAGTTTATTTGCCAAATAGCCGCTTCTTCTTCGTCACTAACACCTTTGCCAAACTGTAAATGTTCGTTAGCGTTTAAGATGAAAGCTAATAAACGAACCATCATGCGAATATCCGTTTCTGAAGGATGTTGGGCAATGGTTAAGTTGAGGGTATCGTAGTAGTTTCTGTCCATGTCTGACAGATGTATAGTGGCTTTATTAATTGTTGCTTTTAGTGCCATGATTTTCCGTAGGGTAAGTTATTTTATCCCCCTTATAGTACCTTTTCTATTTTGGGGAAGACAGGTGATAATTGACTATTCTTCAGACCACTCTAATTCATCAATTACTTTTCGTGCTTCAGCTATTGTGCAATCTGTGCGAGCCATTAACTGGTTGATTGTTATATCAGGTTTTAATTTGGCAATTCTTATCAGTTCATCATGGCTGAGTGTTTGTCTTTGATTCATTAAATAACTTACAAGCCATTGCCAACTAGGTTCTTCTGAACTTTGTATAAATGCCACTACTTGCTCTAACTGTTCAAAGCTAGCTTTTAATTGCCAATTACGAGAACGACCTATTCTGTAAAGTTCACAACCACATTCTCTGATCCCTGCTTTCAAAGCATAAGCTTTCAATACCTTACGAAGTAAAGAGGGAAGGTTAATTGTCGGTACATGGCTTGGTGATGTTTTCATGAGTCAATAGAACTTTAAAATTGAAGCCTAAAATAGAAAAACCAGCAATATGCTGGTTTTAATTGATATTAGATGGGTGATTACCATTTTTTCTTAGGTGCAAATAACATATCCAAATCGTCTTCTTGATCTTTTGCTTTTTTCGCAGCATCTTTTGCATTAGTGCTTTTCAGTGCATTCGTTATTTCTTCAAGTTGAACTTCAACTTCTGCTTTCTTATTACTAATATACTCTGACTGTAATGGATGAGCAGACAAAGTTTGTAGAGCTTTTTCAAAATATTGGCGAGCAGAGCCTAACATTTCTTTATCGTATGCAATTTTTCCACGTTTCAGAATACTTTCTACGCCAATTTTGAGTTGCATAGCATCCAGCTTTTGATCTTCATGCGTGAAAATCTGCGCATCAAGTGCACCTTTAGTTTGTTCTGACTTTAATGTAATTCTTAGTTTTTTTATGCATTGAAGAATACTAACAAGTTGCTGTTCATTGTCAGGAAGAGTGAAACTTTCATCTTGCCCTGATTTAGAAGATGATAATTCTTCTGAAGCTTTTAATCTAGCTTCTATTTCATCTACTTTTCTCTTATATGGCTTAGAGTCAGGAATAATTGAACTCATCAATTTTGCTGCATTTAAGCTGCGACGATTGAGTATATTCACAAGATTGGGATTAGGAGGTAAGTTGGCGAGTTGGATCATAAGCTCATCACTTTCATCCATGATTGCTTTTTGTTTAGCAGCCTTGTTACGTTTATCTTTTTCTTGTTTTGCTTTGTGTTGTTGAATTGAACTAACAGCTACTACAATAATGACTAATGCAATAATTAAAGCAATGATAATGCCCATAATATTTACTACTCGTAGGTGAAAATTAAAATATCGTTAACGCAGTCTACAAAAAATGTTCACGTTAGCATAGCCTTATATAACCTTTTATTTAATAACAATTATTTTAGCACATAATTCATTGTTATTAATTTTGAATGAAAACCGTCATTTGTTGCTTTTATAAAGGTAATACAGAAAATATTTGTTACTTTGTTGTAATATTCCTACATTTTTAAAATAAATATCAATAATAAGGCCGAAAATGAAAATTAATATGGAATAAGTCTTCATTTAAGTATATATTTTTTGCATAAGCAATCAGTATTAACCATTTTGAAGTAGAACTATGAAACTGCAACAACTGCGTTATATTGTTGAAGTACTCAACAATAATTTAAATGTCTCTGCAACAGCGGAAAGTTTGTTCACCTCTCAGCCAGGTATCAGCAAGCAAGTTCGCATGCTTGAAGATGAACTAGGCATCCAAATATTTGGACGTAGTGGCAAGCACTTGACTCATGTTACTGCTCCCGGTAATGAAGTGATTAACATTGCTACAGAAATTCTGTCTAAAGTTGAAGCTATAAAAGCGGTCGCTAGAGAACATACTCAGCCTGACGAAGGGAAGTTACGCATATCAACAACGCACACACAAGCGCGTTATGCATTGCCTGAAGTTATTAAAGGTTTCATGAAAAAGTACTCCAAAGTTTCCTTGCAAATGTCACAAGGAACACCCGCTCAAATAAGTGATGCTGCTGGTAAAGGTGATGCTGATTTCGCAATAGCGACTGAATCCTTACACTTGTATAATGACTTGGTCATGCTGCCTTGTTATCACTGGAACCGAAGTATTATAGTTAAACCTGATCATCCTTTAGCAAAAAAACAAAACATAACAATTGAAGATCTTGCTAAGTATTCTTTAGTAACATATGTTTTTGGTTTTACAGGTCGTTCAGAGCTTGATACTGCTTTTAATACGGTTGGCGTTGAACCTAAAATAGCTTTTACTGCTACTGATGCCGATGTTATTAAAACTTATGTGCGTTTAGGCGTTGGCGTTGGTGTTATTGCTACGATGGCTATTGACCCAAGAATTGATAGTGATCTAGTTACTATAGATGCGAGCCATTTATTCAAATCAAGTACGACTAAAATAGGCTTTAGACGAGGTACTTTTTTACGTGGGTACATGTTTGATTTTATCGAACGATTTGCTCCTCACTTAAATCGTGATTTAGTTACTAAAGCGGTTTTATTGAAAAATAATGCTGAAATCGACGAAATGTTCTCAGGAATTAAATTACCTGTCAGGTAGTTATCTTGTGATTTAACTGATTAAATATAAAAAAGCGACTGAATCTCAGTCGCTTTTTGTTTGTAAAAATTGCAATTTTATCAATTCTAGCCGTAATGCTAAAATGGCGCTAACGCAATAGCGCTTTTTCTATCACTTCTTTTTCTATCACTTATATAAGTAGGTTCTTAACATTCCGTAATGTTAACGGCTAAACCGCCACGTGACGTTTCTTTATATTTAGTTTTCATATCATTACCGGTTTCCCACATAGTTTTGATAACTTTATCTAGTGGGACTTTATGATTACCTGTACCACGTAATGCTAAACGTGAAGCATTAATCGCTTTTACAGATCCCATAGCATTACGTTCAATACAAGGTACTTGCACTAATCCACCAACAGGATCACAAGTTAAGCCTAAGTTGTGTTCCATGCCAATCTCTGCAGCATTTTCTACTTTGTTTGGTGAACCACCCATTATTTCGGTTAAGGCACCCGCAGCCATAGAACAAGCTACACCGACCTCTCCTTGACATCCAACTTCTGCTCCAGAAATAGAAGCATTTGTTTTGTATAAAATACCAATAGCTGCAGCGGTTAATAAATAACGAATACAGGTATCTTCATCAACCGGTTTTACGAA
>CAJWBY010000113.1 GCA_913020705.1 uncultured Colwellia sp. | reverse complement strand
TGCACCTTTTTTAACAACTATACCTTCAACAATAACCACGCCAGCACTTAAAAATGCACCGTCTTCAATAATCACGGGGCTAGCTCCTACAGGTTCTAAAACGCCACCAATTTGAACAGCCGCTGACACGTGTACATTTTTACCAATTTGAGCGCACGAGCCAATCAATGCATGGCTATCAACCATAGTCCCTGTATCAACAAAAGCGCCAACATTTATGTAAGCAGGTGGCATAATAATGACACCCGCTGCAACGTGCGCACCACGGCGTACCGATGAGCCACCAGGTACTAAACGTACTTGATCGTCAGCAGTGAATTCACGTGCTGGTAAATTATGCTTATCCACAAACCCTTTATAAATACCGTCAAATGCAATATTTTCGCCTGCTTTAAAAGCCGCTAATATGGCTTGCTTAACCTCTACATTTGCCTTCCAGTTTCCTTCTTCATCTTGAGTTGCCGCGCGTACCGTGCCTGCTTCTAATTGTGTTAACGTTTCTTGCCAATTCATTGTTTATTACTCTTATATAAATATTAAATGGGATTATTGAGCTTGGTTATTTAGATAGATTGCCAAGCCATTGATTAATAAGTTTGTCTGACGCTAATAGCGAGTTATTGTCGTCAAGTTCTAAATGGGTTAATGGTGCGCGTAAAAATGGCGTCTCGATCATTTGTTTTTGATACATTAAACTCTTAACAGGGATAGGACTTGCTACCTGAAAAAGTTCATCGACTGCATTTTGCCAAAGCGGAAATAAGCCTTCAGTTTCCCCCGCTAAAGATAGTTCTACATATTTGAGAGTTGCTTGTGGCCAAGCATTGCTACACACCGAAACAAGACCTTTAACACCCGCTTGTGCAAGGTAAGGCATCATTGCGTCTTCACCACTATAAAGTGCAATATCAGGACAATATTGACGATAAGCTAACACTTGATTTAAATCGCCGCTGGCTTCCTTTAACGCCCAACAATTCTGATGATTCTGCACAGCTTGTAAAGTTTCAATAGGAATTGAAACACCACTGCGAGAAGGCACGTTATATAACATACAAGGAAATTTTGCGGCATCAAGTAAAGCACTAAACCATTGTGTTTGTCCGACAACACCAGGTTTTGCATAAATTGGGCTACCGAGCAAATAAGCTGATATGGGTAATTGATTACAAATCGTTATCCAATTTATTTGCTCAGTTAAATGGTAACCACCAACAGCAACCATTAAAGGTGTGCCCAGTGATAAATTACACACAAATTCAACAATACTGAGGTGTTCTTGTGATGTTAACGCGAGGCCTTCACCCGTACTTCCTAAAAGCACAATGCCATTACCGGCATCAGACTGGCTGACAGCTAATTTTTTGAGGCTAGGAAAATCGATTTCACCACACCGAAGTAATGGTGTGATTAAAGCTGTCCATAAAATAGTTTTATGGAGCTCTGAATTAGCCGTTGAGCTAACATTTTTTGAAAATTTTATTTGATTCATTTCTCTCGAACTCTGCTCGTTCGGAGAACTTTTAGGCGTTTGCATCAGCCTAAACAAGTTTCACCATATAGGTGAGTGCTTTGGCTTTACAAAGGCCAGAAGCTCTCCACCAAATTGGTGACAATTGCTAGGATTCAACCCAAACAACCGATAAGTAAATCATCAAAAAATTCACTTACCTCGGCATTAATCCCCCTCATTATCAATCATTAGAGTTTGATCTCTTTATGATAACTACCTGGTTAATGCTCCTCTTCTGGCCCTTTTTCATAAGGTTGTTGCTCGTTAGGAAAACAAAGCAACAACTTTTTCGAATTAGGACATCAGCATTAGAACATTTATTCTAATGCTGAGTCAATAGACGTCTAAATGGGTATAGTACGAATATATTATATGTTATGTATTAAGAAGTAATTATCGCTTGTTCAATTTGTGCTAAACGGTCTTGACCCCAGCATGTGGTTTCTTTAAAGCGGAAACATGGCGCTCCCCATAGTCCCATACTATCTAAAGTTACTTGGTTACAATCAGACCATTGTTGCCAGTCATGTTCATTATTGTATGCCAATGCTTTTTCATAATCTAAATCATGCTGTTTACATAAAGATGCGACCACTGATTTATGCGATAAATCTAAACCGTCTACATAAATTGCATTGAACGCAGACTTGATAAAGCCAAGTTCTTTTTTGTGTAACTCTGCATAAGCAAAAACTTGAAAGGCATTAATAATACCTTGCCCAAGAGGATCAGTAATCCCTGTGAACGGAACGTCTAATTTATTCGCTTCACGACTGGCATCGAAAACAGCATAGCGTTGTTTATTCTCTGTCGTGGTTAACCCTCGCATCAAGAATGGGAGTATCGGTTTTATTTTCAATGGAATTTGATAATGCTGACTTAATTTTTCCGCTTGCAGTAAACCAATATAAGAATAAGGACTGCGCAAAGAAATAAAGGCTTCTAAAATATCAGTATCGTTGTTATCGACTTCAGCCTCTGTAGCTACTCGATCAGCGAAAACTAATTTATTTTTTTGATAAACAGGAGAACTATCATCTTTTGCTAAGTCAAAATCTGTCAAACACTTTTCAAGATGATCTAATCTATCTATCCCAACAAACCATTTGCCTGCAATAAATATTGAAGAAGGTAAATAATGGCCTAACTTAACCAAACGCATTAAATTTTTGATTTGATAATTTATTACGGGTGTAGACGCATGATAATAATCGTCAAACTCATTGAACCAAGTTTGTTGAAAAAGTTGCCATGCATTAGCTAATGTTTTTGGACGTAATTGCCACATTTGCTGCCCAGTAAAGAGTGACTCTTGAGTAGGTTGCTGTGTTATTTTTTTTAATTGATATTGGTCCGCAATATAATTGGCATCTTTTATCGCCCAAGCACGCATTAATTTAGGGTCAATAGTCACCCCTGGCACACTTTCATAAACCAAAAACAACTTAAATTGAATATTAAAACGTTTTTCTAACTCAGGCAAAACTTGAATAAGCATAAAGCTGTAAGGATCATTAAGTGCTAAGTATACTTCTGCTGTAGGCGTTTTTTTAAACCAATTGGGTACGGTGAAATAACGAAGTTTTAGTAACCATGCACGCTTATTACTGCGTATTAACTTTACTTTAAACCAAGTAAAAATTTTAGTAAAAATAACCCACTCCCTGAATTTTATTTAATGATTTACAAATTTATTATTCGCGTTTCTGACATGGTTATAATATTCACGTAGAATATCGGCTATTATAACCATATCTTGGCGTTAAACGTATAAATTCCCATTAATTAATTTATTTCGTAAACTCTATTTTTATTAACGTCCGAAACAACTCATTTGAGAATTATTTTGCTAGATAATATTAACCAATTATTACTACGTAATAACGATTTGCTTCAAGCAAAGTCACCTTTATTTATCAACTTACCTGTTGACGACTTTTTTCATGAATACAAGACAAGTCATCCTCAAGCTGTTATGACTTGTTACAACACAAATTATCAATTTCATTTGGCCGCTCAACAGCTAAACATTCCTGAAATGAATACAGAATTTAGTGCTCATTATGAAAATGAAAATTTACATGACTTAGTCATCATTCAATTTCCAAAAAGCAAAGCTGAATTAACATTTACACTTGCAATGGTTTCAGCATCATTATCAAAAGACTGTTTAGTATTAATTGTCGGTGAAAATAAAAGCGGCATTAAGTCGTTAGAAAAGTTAACGACACAGCAACTAGAGGATTGTGCAAAAATTGACTCTGCTCGTCACTGTTTATTATTTGCTGCTAATATGCTGCCTGCTCAAGAAAGTTTTATTTTAGAAAATTGGTTAAAGCATTATTCATTTTCTATTAACGAAACAGCTATAGACGTTGTTGCTTTGCCTGGCGTATTTAGCCACAACAGATTAGATATTGGAACACAGGTATTATTAGAAAATTTACCTAAAAAAGTATCCGGTGACCTTCTCGACTTTGGTTGCGGCGCAGGTGTTATCGCAAGCTACTATGGTAAAATTTTCCCAAACGCTAATTTACATTTACTCGATGTGAGTGCTTTAGCTTTGTATTCGGCCAAAGAAACACTGAAATTGAATAACCTAACTGGACAGGTTTTTCCATCAAATAGTTTGTCGGATGTAAAAGGAAAATACAATTACGTTATTTCTAATCCTCCATTTCATCAGGGACTAAAAACTAATTATCAGGCAACTGAAACTTTTTTGTCAAAAATCAAACCCCACTTAAAGCCAAGAGGCCATGTAATAGTGGTCGCAAATAGCTTTTTGCGTTATCAACCCATAATGGAAGAAGAAATTGGTCGCACACAAGTTTTAGCGAAGGAAAAAGGTTTTTCGCTTTATCATTGTTCGATTTAATTGCTCAATATAGAATTTAAGTTATTATAAAAGTATGGAAAAAATCAAAAACATTCATTCATTAAAGAGAAAGCTGATGATTATGATCATCGGCTTCATTGTTTTATTTGTCATTATTTCTTCTTTCATGATGGCTAATTTATTCATTAATGACGCCAAGGAAGAGTCAGCAAGTAATACAAAGCATTGGGCTACTCTCATTGCAAGCTCCAATAGTATTAACCTCGTTAATGATGAAACTAACTTTATTGATGAATATTTATCAATGCTGGAGTATGTCCCTTACATTAATCATGTTCATATTTATAAAATACAGCCCAAGCCTGAAAATAAAACAGATTTTTCGAATTATAACAAAAAGACTATAAATACTCGTATACTCAACCAAAGTAACAAATTTTCAGAATTATCTTCACCAAAATTCAATCTTCAAACTCAGACGCAGACAATAGAACTTATGGTGCCTATTACGCATAAAGGTGAAAAGGTTGGCTATGTTTACATACAAACAAATGCTGAAAACATTCAGAAAGTAACACGTAATATGTACTTTCGACTCAGTATCATAATTATTATTCTGATTTTAACGTCTCTGTTAATCGTAATTTCACTCAATCGATTTATCACCGATCCAATGTCTGAAGTATCAAATAAAATACAAGAAATTTCTAAGCATAAAAAATTCAACTTGCGCATTGATCCAATGCCTTTCAAAGAACTTGATATCCTTGTACGGAACATAAACATTTTACTGAATAGAGCTGAAACACAACTCACTAAATTATCAGAAGCTAAAGAATTTTCTTCCCAACAAAATCAAGAACTTGAAGACAAAGTAAATAAACGAACCCAGGCATTGAAAGATTCAAACAATGAACTCCTTTCAACACTGGAGAAACTTCACCAGTTTCAGGGCCAACTCGTTGAAAGTGAAAAAATGGCTTCATTAGGCGATATGGTCGCGGGTGTAGCGCATGAAGTAAACACTCCTATAGGCTTAGGTGTTACTGCTTCAACATTATTGTCAGATCGCTTATTAGAAATCAAACAAGCTTTTGATGATAAAACGTTAAAATCTAGCCATTTAAAAAAATTCCTCATTGAAGGTGAAGAAAACACTGCCATTATTTACCGTAATCTAAAACGTGCTGCAGAATTAATTTCCAGCTTCAAGAAGGTTGCTGTAGACCAAACAAGTGAAGAATCCCGTACTTTTAACATAGAAGATTTACTCGACGAAATATTATTGACTTTAGCGCCACAAATAAAACCTCTGCCGTATATTATTAATATAGATTGTCCAAGCGAACTTATTATTACCAGTAAACCGGGCCCAATTAACCAAGTTATTATTAACTTAATACAAAACTCGATTACCCACGGATTTGATGAAAGAGATCATGGTGTTATAGCAATACAAATAAGTGTGGCTAGTGAAATGCTTACAATTGATTATCAAGATGACGGAAGGGGAATTGATCCGTCTATTATGAATAAAATATTTGAGCCTTTTACAACAACTAAGCGAGGTTCTGGCGGTAGTGGTTTAGGTTTACACCTAGTTTACAATCTTGTCACACAAGCTTTGGGTGGCAAAATATCGTTTAGTAGTGAAATTGAAACTGGGGTACATTTTAAAATCAGTCTCCCTATATAGGTTAAAATAAAATTACCGCTAACCCAATAATTCAGTGTAGATGTATAAGAAACTGAATAAACATGATTGTTTTTTAGTTAGTGGTTCTATACCATACAATTAATTGTATAAATAATTATCAAAATCAGCATTAGCAACATAGCGTTAATATATTTTTCAGCTATAACTAACATATAGTAAACATTATTGCTAAATACACAGAAAATGGAAATAATAAGATGCAAAAACCTCACATACTCATCGTAGAAGACGAAGATGTCACACGCTTTAACCTACGTAACTTATTTGAAGCTGAAGGCTATCAAGTATCTGAGTCTACCGACGGTGAGAGCATGGATACCCAGTTAAAGAAAAACACGATTAATTTAGTGATTATGGATATCAACCTTCCGGGTAAAAATGGCTTGTTATTAGCGAGAGAATTAACCAGTAACAATGACCTAGGTTTAATATTTCTTACCGGTCGTGATAGCGATATCGACAAAATTCTTGGTTTAGAAATAGGCGCTGATGACTATTTAACAAAACCATTCAACCCTCGTGAATTGACCATAAGAGCGCGAAATATTCTTAATCGAATTGGTCAAACTAAAAATGAAACTGAAAAAGCGGTAATTACATTCAATGAATGGTCACTTGATGGAAATTCTAGAAAAATGACCGCACCTGACGGACAAGTATTAGCTATTCCTCGTGGTGAATACCGTGCTTTACGATTATTGATTGAAAATACAGGTCAAATTGTAACTCGTCAACAACTGATAAAAGAGATGACCGGACGTGATCTTCGTTCAAACGATCGTACTGTTGATGTAACAATTAGACGTTTACGTAAACATTTTGAATCTGTACCAGATGCTCCTGAACTCATTAATACAATTCATGGTGAAGGCTACCGTTTCGTTGGTAGTGTTGACTAAATACTTAGTTATTAAGTATCAGTAATATAATAAAAAGGGGAAGCAATTATTGCTTCCCCTTTTTATTATACGTCATTCAGCTAATTTACTTTGATGCTAACCATTGCTTAAAGGCATCAATAGCTTCTCTATTTATTTCAACCAACTCTAACCTATGTTTTAATTTTTCAGGCCATTCGTCTGATATTTTTTCAATTGCGACCAACTTTGCATGAGCAACTAATAAACCGACACTACCCGTTGCTCCTTTCATTTTATGACATCGCTCTTCCCACAATGCTTGTGAATTTTGTTCAATCGAGTCTGAAATATCCTCAAGATAGGTAATTGATTGCTGAATATATAAATCCAACATCTGCTTAACGATATCTAAACCCAGACTATCTACATATCCATCTAATAAACTAACATCTAACTGTTCGAAATTATTCACACACTCAACCTTTTATTATATTTATCATGTCGTGATTATCTTTATTGTAACAATATATATAATGATGTCATTAAACATATTCCTATCATTTTTATCAATTTTGAATATTTAAAAAACACTAAACCCTCAATAATATCCCAGATCTCGCTAAATTATGAGCTTAAAATACTTAAAAAATAACTGTAGCTATATCTATAAGTAAATATACGTTAGAATATGCGCCCTTAATAAGTATGTTATGTACTGAAGTTTCAAAAAGCCCTTTACATAACGCGTTAGAAATACTGGAGTAGAAATGTCAACATTAATGCCTGATATCGCCAATCACACCACAGCTCAAACCGAAGGCACCCTCGATTGGGTTGGAATGAGTAATATCGAAATGCCCATAATGGTTGCTTCACAAGGTGAAAATGAGCGAATGGTTTCTGCTTTTGTTGACGCGTATGTAAACTTAAAAGAGCCGCAAGCGAAAGGCATTCATATGTCTCGCCTGTATTTGCTACTTGACGAACTTTCTACCAGTAACACATTAGATTTCCAAAGCTTAGTCACTTTACTCGATGGGTTCATTAGTAGTCACCATGATCTTAGCGATAACGCGAAAGTACAGTTTCGCTTTGATTATCATTTAAGAAGAAAATCATTAGTCAGTGGTAAGCAGGGCTGGAAAGCCTACCCTGTAATCTTAACGGGCCGTTTGAATAAAGGAAAACTTGATATTGAGCTATCTGTTGATGTTAGATATTCATCGACTTGTCCATGTTCTGCTGCACTTGCCAGACAATTAATTCAAAAAGCCTTTAAAGACAAGTTTAATGACAAACAAACTGATTTAGACTCTATCCACGAATGGCTTGGAACGACAGATGGTATTGTTGCTACACCACATAGCCAACGCTCTGTTGCTGAATTAAAAGTTAAACTTAATGCTAACACCAGTGAATTCCCAATTACCGCTTTAGTCGATATCATTGAAGGTTGTTTAAAAACCCCAGTTCAAGCAGCGGTTAAACGTGAAGATGAACAAGAATTTGCACGCCTTAACGGGCAAAACTTAATGTTTTGTGAAGATGCAGCACGCCGCTTGCAACATGCGATGAATCAAACTAATGAATACGACGACTTTTGGCTTCGCATCAATCATCTTGAGTCATTGCATGCTCATGACGCTGTGAGCATTACTACAAAAGGTGTTGAAGGCGGATACCAGCCATAAGTGCTAACCTTTTAGACATTTAAATCTATTATAAAGCCAGTAATTATTACTGGCTTTTTTTATTTTCAGGATGAACGGTCATGATTTTAGTTCCAGACAAATCATAAGTACCTGCAGGCAATGTCGTGGTGCCATGGATGGCAAAGAACGACGATGTTCATTTATTAATCTTTTATACCTACCTTGTACATACATCACTGAATAAATAATGAATAACACCTAATATTAATTCGTTTTATACTTTTCATTAACAGAACTATAAATGTAATAAAATTACAACAAAGTAAACAAAAATCATTATCAACTCCCTAAAAACTACTATTAATAACGCATAAAAACTTAAACAAAAAGCACAAACCTATCAAACACACAAAAAAACCAACAAAAACAATGAACTACAAAAATGTAAAAAAACTACGAGCAAATACTCTATTTTTATTGACCTTTTATAAATAAGTGTTTATTGTTAAAGGTTCCACCTAAGTGAAAACAGAGTATTTATGCAACTTTTGTATAACTTTATTCTTTCATCATATTCTATGTTCTTAAGTGGTTATTTATTGAGGAAAATATAACATTATGCTTTACGATCACAGCGTTCAAAAAGACAACTGCGGGTTTGGCTTAATTGCTCACCAACAAGGCAAAGCAAGTCACAAGCTTGTAAAAACTGCAATACATGCACTTGACCGCATGCAACATCGTGGCGGCATTGCTGCCGATGGTAAAACCGGCGATGGTTGTGGTTTATTAATGCAAAAGCCAGACACCTTTTTCCGAGCTATTGCTGAAGAGAATAACTGGAAACTAGGTAAAAAATACGCTGTAGGCATGATTTTCCTCAATCCTGATCCTATACAAGCTGCTTTAAGTAAAAAAATTCTTGAAGAAGAATTAGCCAATGAAACCCTAACACTTATTGGTTGGCGTGTAGTGCCTATCGATACTGCAATGCTAGGTGAAACTGCAATCAACAACATGCCACAAATAGAGCAAGTTTTTGTTGATGCTCCTCCTGGCTGGAGAAACCGTGATTTAGAACGTCGCTTATATATGGCACGTCGTCGTGCAGAAAAGCGAATTCAAGACAGTGTTTTTTATGTTGCTAGCTTGTCGTGTTTGGTTACTATCTACAAAGGCTTAATGATGCCTGTAGATTTACCTAATTTTTATTTAGACCTTGCTGATATACGTATGCAAACAGCAATTTGTGTTTTTCATCAACGTTTCTCAACGAATACGTCCCCACAATGGCACTTAGCACAACCTTTTCGTTACTTAGCTCATAACGGTGAAATTAATACGATTAAAGGTAATCGTCAGTGGAGTCGCGCGCGAACTCATATTTTCAAGTCACCTTTATTACCTGATCTTCAAGATGCTGCACCATTTGTTAATGAAAGCGGTTCTGACTCATCTTCTTTAGACAACATGCTGGAATTATTCCTTGCTGGCGGTATGGATTTATACCGTGGTATGCGTTTGTTAATGCCACCTGCTTGGCAAAACAGCCCGTTAATGGATGAAGATTTAAAAGCATTTTACGAATTTAACTCTATGCACATGGAACCATGGGATGGCCCTGCAGGTGTCGTTGTAACCAATGGTCGTCATGTTGCCTGTAATTTAGATAGAAACGGTTTACGTCCAGCACGTTACGTTATTACTCGCGATGGTTTTATAACGCTTGCATCAGAAGTAGGTATTTGGGATTACGGTGAAGACGAAGTGGTTGAAAAGGGCCGTGTTGGACCAGGTGAAATGCTTGCCATCGATACTTACACTGGGAAAATATTTACCTCCGCTGACATAGATGAAGAGCTCAAAGTTCGTCATCCATACCGTGAATGGTTAGATAAAAATATTAGCCGTTTAGTCCCTTTTCACAAACTAGACGCTGAACTTATTGGCAAGCGTGTATTTGACGACCAAACGATCTCGCAATACCATAAAATGTTTAACTACAGCTATGAAGAAATTCAACAAATAGTTAAAACATTAGCCGAAAATGGTATGGAAGCTACTGGTTCTATGGGTGACGATACCCCAATGGCCGTTCTTTCAAGCCAGCCTCGTACAATTTTTGATTATTTTCGCCAGCAATTTGCGCAAGTGACAAATCCACCTATTGACCCCTTACGTGAACGATACGTTATGTCTTTAGGCACCTGTATTGGTCGCGAACATAACGTTTTTAATGAAACAACAGGACATGCTGACCGTATTTTATTTGAAACGCCTATATTAATGTACACAGGGTTGAAGCAGCTTCGTGAACTTGATCCTGAACATTACCGTAGCGACACGCTAACTTTAAATTACGACACTGATGAAGGCTTAGAAGCAGCCATTATCCGTTTGTGTGATGAAGCTGAAACATTAGTTCGTGATAAAAGCACCGTTATTTTAGTCCTTTCAGATCGTCAAATTCATAAAGGAATGTTGCCAATACCGGCTGCTATGGCAGTAGGTGCAGTACAACAACGCTTAGTTGAAAAACAATTACGCTGTGATTCTAACATTATTGTAGAAACAGCATCAGCACGTGACTCTCATCACTTTGCTGTATTACTTGGTTTAGGTGCAACGGCTGTTTACCCTTATCTTGCTTTCGAAACAATTGAACAATTAGTAGACCAAGGTCAAATTGACTTAACAGCTCGTCAAGCAGTGATGAATTACCGTGATGGTATCAATAAAGGTCTATTGAAAATATTATCAAAAATGGGTATATCAACCATTGCCAGTTATCGTTGTGCCGGCTTGTTTGAAATCATAGGTTTGCATCAAAACATTATGCAATTATGTTTCCCTGATCTACCGAGTCGTATTCAAGGGGCCGACTTTTCAGACATAGAGCAAGACAATATCAACCTTGCCCGTAAAGCCTTTTTAGCGCATCAAAAAGTAAACCATGGCGGACAACTCAAATACGTACATGGCGGTGAATACCACGCCTACAATCCAAATGTAGTAACTTATTTACAAAAAGCTGTACAGACAGGCGATTATGCTGACTACCGCCAGTTTGCTGATGAAGTAAATAACCGCCCTGCTGCGACTTTACGTGATTTACTTGGCTTTAAAGAAAATACCAATTCTATTGATATCAGCAAAGTAGAGCCTGAAACTGAAATGTTTAAACGGTTCGACAGTGCGGCAATGTCTATTGGTGCATTAAGCCCAGAAGCGCATGAAGCGTTAGCTATTGCCATGAACCGTTTAGGTGGCTATTCAAATTCTGGTGAAGGTGGTGAAGACGAGCGTCGTTTTGGCACCGTTAAAAACTCTCGAATCAAACAAATTGCTTCCGGTCGATTTGGTGTTACACCTCATTACTTAGTTAATGCAGACGTACTTCAAATAAAAGTCGCTCAAGGTGCAAAACCTGGCGAAGGTGGTCAACTTCCAGGAGATAAAGTATCACCGTTAATCGCTAAATTACGATTTTCAGTACCTGGTGTTACCTTAATTTCTCCACCACCACATCACGACATTTATTCAATTGAAGATTTAGCTCAGCTTATTTTCGATTTAAAGCAAGTGAACCCTAAGGCCGTAATTTCAGTAAAGCTCGTTTCAGGCCCAGGTGTCGGTACAATCGCTTCAGGTGTTGCAAAAGCATACGCTGATTTTATTACTATTTCTGGCTACGATGGTGGTACTGCAGCAAGTCCATTAACATCAGTTAAATATGCGGGCTGTCCTTGGGAACTAGGTTTAGCTGAAGCACATCAATCACTCGTCACAAATGGCTTACGTCATAAAGTACGCTTGCAAGTTGATGGTGGATTGAAAACCGGTATTGATATTGTTAAAGCCGCAATTTTAGGTGCTGAGAGCTTTGGCTTTGGTACTGCTCCTATGGTAACGCTTGGTTGTAAATTCCTACGTATTTGTCATTTAAACAACTGCGCTACAGGTGTTGCAACGCAAGACGATGTTTTGCGTGAAAAGTACTTTAAAGGTTTACCTGAGCAAGTAATGCACTATTTTAAGTTTATTGCTCAAGATGTGCGTGAAATTTTAGCGAGATTAGGCGTTGAAAGCTTAACCGCAATTATTGGCCGAACTGACTTATTAGTGCAACTAACTGGCATAACAGCTAAGCAACAAAAACTTGACTTATCTCCTATTATTGCTCAGGTTGTTGCCGGCGAAGATACCGCACTTTATCAAAAAGAAGAGAATAATCCGTTTGATAAAGGTTTACTAAATAAAGAGATTCTTGATGCTTGTACTGATGCAGTGTTGCACAGTAAAGGCGGCGATTTCAGATTTAGCATACAAAATACTGATCGCTCTGTTGGCGCGTCATTATCAGGTGAAATTGCTCGTCATCATGGCGACCAAGGTATGGCGTCATCTCCAATTCATATTCATCTTAATGGCACCGCAGGACAAAGTTTTGGTGTGTGGAATGCGGGTGGCTTAGAAATGACACTTACTGGTGATGCTAATGATTACGTAGGTAAAGGCATGGCAGGTGGTAAGTTAACAATCAAACCGCCAAAAGGTGTCGAATACTTAAGTCATGAAACTATGATCATGGGTAATACGTGTTTATATGGCGCAACCGGAGGAAAACTTTACGGTTGTGGTCGTGCAGGTGAACGCTTTGCAGTTCGTAACTCAGGTGCACAAGCCGTTATTGAAGGAACTGGCGATCATGCTTGTGAATACATGACAGGTGGAATAGTTACAATTATTGGACAAGTAGGTGTTAACTTTGGTGCGGGCATGACTGGTGGTTTTGCTTATGTATTAGATGAGGCTGATGACTTAGAGATCCGTTTAAATAGCGAATCAATCGAGTTATTACCTATAACAGACCTTACTATTCACCAAGAACATTTACGTGGCATTATCAATCAACATTTTGATGAAACAGGTAGTGCGAGAGCACAAGACATATTAGGTAATTTTGATGCATACGCACCGAAATTTAAACTAGTAAAACCAACGGCAACCGATGTTAAGACCTTATTAGGTCATCGTAGTCGTTCTTCTGCTGAACTTCGCGTTCAAGCACAGTAATCGTGAATGCGAATTAAGGGTAAAACAGTATGAGTAAAAATGTTTATCAATTTATCGATGTAAAACGTATTGATCCGCCGAAAAAGGCCATTGAACAACGTAAAATAAATTTTGTTGAGATCTATCAACCATTGAGTACAGATCAAAGTGCGGGTCAAGCCGACCGCTGTTTAGATTGTGGTAATCCTTATTGTGAGTGGCAATGCCCTGTTCACAACTATATCCCACAATGGTTAGAATTAGTGACTGAAGGTAAAATCTTTGAAGCTGCTGATTTATGTCATCAAACTAATAGCTTACCTGAAATGTGTGGCCGTGTTTGCCCACAAGATAGACTATGTGAATCAGCCTGTACGCTTAATGAAGATTTTGGCGCTGTGACTATAGGTAATATTGAAAAGTACATTACCGATACCGCCTTCGCACAAGGTTGGAAACCTGATTTATCGAACGTGGTAAAAGTAAACAAACGAGTAGCTGTTATTGGCGCTGGACCAGCAGGCTTGTCATGTGCAGATGTATTAACACGAAATGGTATTGATGCTGTCGTTTACGACAAACATGCTCAAATTGGTGGACTCCTTACTTTTGGTATTCCATCGTTCAAATTAGAAAAAGACGTTATTCAAACTCGCCGAGAAATTTTTGAAGGCATGGGCATTGAATTTCGCCTTAATGTTAACGTGGGTGTTGATGTTACTTTTGAATCATTAAGCGAAGAATACGACGCGGTATTTCTAGGATTAGGTACCTACACCGATATGACAGGTGGTTTCGAACATGAGGGTGCCTCAGGTGTTTATAACGCACTTGATTTCTTAGTTGGCAATACTCAAAACTTAATGAAAATCACAGAAAATGCTAAACCATTCGTGAGCTTTGAAAATAAAAAAGTAATTGTATTGGGTGGTGGTGATACAGCAATGGACTGTGTGCGTACCTCTATTCGCCAATCAGCAACAGAAGTTACTTGTGCATATCGCCGAGACGAAGCCAACATGCCAGGCTCTCCACGTGAAGTGCAAAATGCTAAAGAAGAAGGTGTAAACTTTCAATTTAATATACAACCTCTTGATATCGCCGTTGATGAAAATGGTAAAGCCTGTGGTGTTAAATTTGTAAGAACTCAGCTAGGTGCTGCTGATGCTAAAGGCAGAAGAAGTCCTGAGCCAATTGCTGGTAGTGAGTTTATTATGGAAGCAGACGTTGTAGTTATTGCTTTTGGTTTCTTACCAAGTCCGCCACAATGGATGAAAGATGCTGGTGTAGAGTTAGATTCACGCGGACGTGTTATCGCTGTTGATAATAGCGAATTTGCATTACAAACCACCAAGCAAAATGTTTTTGCCGGAGGAGATATGGTACTAGGTTCAGATCTTGTTGTAACCGCTGTAGACCAAGGCAGAAAAGCAGCCATGGGTATTTTGGATTTTGTACTCAGTTAAAGTACAACGTGTTTTTCCCTTGCAAAAAAGCAGCTTCGGCTGCTTTTTTCATACCTAAATTTTGTAATATCGCCACTCACTCACAAAAGTGAGCTATATTATTAATATTTAAAGAAACTAAAATGTCTGTTATTTTAAATAAGCAAAAAATGGGTCATTATGATGTGCAAGATAGTAAAGTATGCTTAAAATTTTTAGAAACAAACTATTACCCCTTATAGCAAGTACATTTCTATTATTGGCATCTTTTGGTGGTCAATCTAAAGAAATCAACGTTGTTACTGAGTTTCTCGAACCCTATCAAATTAAAAAACCTGATGGCACGCTGGGTGGTTTTTCTACCGATGTGGTTAAAGCTTTATTTGAAATAACTAAAGATCAGGCTGAAATTAAAGTAATGCCTTGGGCAAGAGCATACGAAGTTGCACTTAATAAACCTAATATTTTAATTTATTCTATTGCACATACAAAAATTCGTGATACAAAATTCCACTGGATTGGCGCACTCAAAGAAGAGCGTTTATATTTTTGGGGGTTAAAAAAACACTTCACCAAAAGCGACTATGAAGTTTCGGCATTAAAGAACTACAAAATAGCCGCTTCAAGAAACTCTAATTCCGCACAATATTTAATCGCTCAGAACTTTTCTAATATTTATGAACTAGCAAACGAACGACAGAATATGAACATGCTATTTATTGATAGAGTTGATCTGATTCTCGCAACTCAAATTACAATAGAAACAAGAGCTAAAAGTCTTGGATATGACTTTAATGAACTACAAAGATTAAATGAAGTCGCTGCTTTAAATAACAAGCTGAGTATAGCGTTTAGCATGGGAACTCCCCTTGTCTTAGTGCAGAAATACCAAACTGCGTTTCAACAATTAGTAACCAGCGGTAAACTTACAAAACTAAAAGAAAAATGGAAATTATATTGATGATAATTTCACGACATAATTCAAACTAAAATACAGCTTTAATGGTGAAGCTTACATAGTATTACTTCCCACTTTCTTATCATCAATAAAAATAATGTAGCTACCTGTTTATGCGTTTGGCATAATCATCTTTATTTATAAAACTCAGTAAACGGATAACAATATGATCCATAGTATGACGGCTTTTTCTCGCTTCGAAGTAAAAGGTGATTGGGGTAATGCAGTTTGGGAAATTCG
>CAJWBY010000112.1 GCA_913020705.1 uncultured Colwellia sp. | reverse complement strand
GCAAAAAAGCGTCTGACCAACAAATGCACTACATGTAGGGTTTTTCTAAAAACTGATCACAAGATAATGAGGTTTGGTGGTTTTTGCAAGGGGTAAAGAACCTCTGTTTTGACTAACTTTCTCGAGTCGAAAAGATAAGTTAGTAACAACTAACTTAGTAATGCTTTTTAATTTTGATTTTACAAGAACGCAACGATTTTTTTTAATTAATTTTCAACTTAAAATTATTTAAAAATAAATTTTGAAATATTTGAACTGAATTTGTAAATTAAAAGTTAATATTTAATAAAAACAACGGTTTGCTGTTTAATGAACAGAGCGATTACTAAATGAACGATAATAGTTGTTCTGCTGTTTTGCATGTTTGCCTAGATGATGATTTGTACGTTATTCACTCAATTTAAACGTCTATCTTTACGATAACTGTCGTAGATTTTATACTCTAATATTTATTTGGCTGGTAAAATATTCTTTCAAAAAATTCAGCAGTAATCTGAGTTTTTTGGAATTTGCCGTTCCTGGCGGAAAAACACCATAAACATTGATATCACTAAAGGAATAATCATCGAGTATGGTTTCTAAAGTTCCTGCAGCTATCTTTGGTAAAGCGTCGTAAGTCGGAATACGAGCTAAGCCATGTCCTGCTTCAACAAACGCAGTTCGCGCTGCAGCATTATTAGTACTAATACTACCTTTAGTACTAATACTAAACGATCGACTTCCTTTTGTAAGCGTGATTACACCCGATGTTAATTTGTATACTACCCATTGATGTTCGCTTAAATCTGCTGGCACCTTAGGACGTCCATATTTAAGTAAGTATTCAGGAGCAGCACAAAGACAGGTATTTAGTGTGGCAAGTTTACTTGCTTGTAAACCAGAGTCTGGTAAAGGTGCTCCGCGAATAGCTAAATCAATCCCTTCCTTCATAATATTAACGACTTCATCAGTCAGCATGACATCAAGTTCTATTTTTGGATAAATTTTCTTAAATTCATTAAGTGCTGGTACAACCGTCTTTAAGCCAACATTCACAGGACAAGTTATTTTAAGCAAGCCAACAGGTTCATTTTTGAAGTTTTCAATTTGTTGGTTTGCGGCACTTGCTTGTTCAGCAATCATGCGACAACGTTCATAATAAGCTTGACCTGCTTCAGTGAGATTAATAGCACGGGTAGATCGGTTGAGAAGTTTCACCTCGAGTTGCGCTTCAAGCTTTTTTAAATGATAACTAACTACTGCTCTTGATAGGCTTAAATGTTTTGCGGCAGCACTTAAACTTCCTTGTTCTATGACTTGCGCAAAAACAACCATACTCTTGAGTTGTTCAAATGAAATGTCCATTAAGTATTACCACAGTTGATAAAAAATCATATTTACATCATTGTATCAATTATTGATACAATGATGTTAATTATCTCTGCATTGTTCATGTTGATTTATGAGCATATAATCATTCCATAGAAAATAACAAATTCTAAAACTGATTTTATAAATACCCATAGGGATGAATGATAATGACTAAAAAAATATTAATGGTACTTACTTCACATGATGAGCTTGGCAATACAGGCCAAAAAACTGGTTTTTGGGTTGAAGAGTTTGCAGCTCCTTATTACGCATTCATTGATGCCGGAGTTGAGGTTACATTAGCAACCCCAAAAGGCGGCCAAGCTCCTATTGACCCAACGAGCACACTTGAGGACTTTCAAACGGCAGCAACTGATCGTTATGACGCCGATAAAAATGCTCAAGGAAAAATTGCTAAAACTCTAAAATTATCTTCATTAAATGAAAGTGATTTTGACGGCGTTTTCTATCCAGGAGGACATGGTCCATTATGGGATCTAACTGATAATAGTGATTCAATCTCGTTAATTGAAAATTTTCTTAAAGCAGGTAAAGCAGTAGCGACAGTTTGTCATGCTAGCGCCGCTTTATTAAATGTAAAAAATTTAGCGGGTGACTTTGCTATTAAAGGTAAAGCGGTTACGGGTTTTACTAACAGTGAAGAAGAAGCTGTGCAATTAACCGAAGTAGTACCTTTTTTGCTTGAAGATGAACTGATTACACGTGGTGGTGAATACCAAAAAGCAGAAGACTGGCATGCCTTTGCAGTACAAGATGGACTTATTATTACGGGACAAAATCCAGCAAGCTCAACTTTAGCCGCAGAAAAATTATTGAAGCATCTTTCAGTATAGTTAACTATAGGATTCATCATGCTAAATTTTAATTTTCAAAACCCAACGCATATTTATTTTGGCGAAGGGCAAATAAAAGCAGTATCTAAAGAAGTTCCAATCAATGCGAGAGTTTTAGTTGTATATGGCGGCGGCTCCATTAAATCTAATGGCGTTTATCAACAAGTCATTGATACACTTAAAGACCATACATGGTTTGAGTTTTCAGGTATCGAACCAAACCCAACGTATGACACTTTGATGAAATCACAAGATATTATAAAGAAAGAAAGTATTGATTATATACTAGCCGTTGGTGGTGGTTCTGTAATCGATGGTGCTAAATTTATTGCTGCAGCTGCGCTTTACGAGGGTGATGATCCTTGGGATATTCTTGCTAAACAACAAGCAGTGAAAAGCGCATTACCTATGGGGGCAGTATTAACGCTTCCTGCTACAGGATCTGAAAGTAATGGCAACTCTGTAGTCACTCGAGACGGTAACAAACTGCCTTTCTCTAGCGCTTTAGTTCGCCCATTATTTGCTGTGTTAGACCCAAGTGTGACCTTATCATTATCAGACCGTCAAATTGGTAATGGCGTTGTTGATGCTTTTATTCATACGATTGAACAATACCTAACTTACAGTGTGAATGGCAAAGTTCAAGATCGATTTAGCGAAGGTTTATTGCAAACCTTAATTGAAGAAGGGCCTAAAGCGTTATTACCTGCTACTAAAGACGACTTAGAAGTTAGAGCTAATATCATGTGGTCGGCAACGATGGCTTTAAATGGCCTGATCGGCGCAGGTGTACCACAAGATTGGTCAACCCATATGATAGGGCATGAACTCACGGGAGCTTTCGGTATTGATCACGCACGCACTCTGTCTATTGTATTACCAGCGGTAATGAAAGTACGTAAAGAGCAAAAACGTGAAAAATTACTGCAATATGCGGAACGTGTTTGGCAAATTAACGAAGGTGATGAAGATACCCGTATTGATAAAGCGATACATTTAACAGAGGCGTTTTTCACACAGATGCAAGTACCGACACGTTTATCTCATGTTGATCTTGGTAGTAGTGACATCGATTTATTGATTGAACGATTGAAATTACATGGTATGACAGCACTTGGCGAGCAAAGTGATATTACTTTAGAAATAAGTCGTGAAATATTAAAGCAAGCATTGTAATTATAATGCCTATATATATGGCGTGCTGAATTTTAACACGCCATATATTTTGATAGATAAAATTTAATAAAGTGTATTTCACTTTATTTGATACCATCACTGATTAATTCTCCAATGAAACACAGGGATTATTAAACCGTATAATTATTTAATAAGTCGCAAGATCTCTAATGGGGTCTCTGCATGATAATCAGCATGCCAGGTTGTACAATCCTCGTTTGCTAATATATATCCCCATTTTGCAATAACCGTTGTCGATTTTGCACTATTTCCTGCTTGAATATCACGAAGAGCATCACCCACGTACAAACAGTGTTCGCTCGCAACAGATATCTCTTCACAAGCTTTAAATATAGGCTCTGGATGCGGTTTTCTATTAACTAATGTGTCTCCACCAATAAGAGATAAGCAATGCTCAAACTCATCGAAATAGGGAAGTAATAGCCTCGTTAAACCTTCTGGTTTGTTTGTAACAACACCCCAAGGAATTTTGCGTTCATTCAAGGTAAGCAGTAATTCACTAACTTCTGGATAAAGACAAGTATGTACAGCAATATTATCCTCATAATATGCAAGAAACTCTGCTCGCAGTTGCTCATAATTGTATTTTTTTAATGAATCTGAAAAGCCTAATGTAAGCAACCCTAATGCACCATCAGATGCAATAGGTCGATAATCTTCACGAGCTACTTCAGCTAATCCATATTTACGTAGAACGAAATTAAGTGCTTCGCCTAAATCATTTGCGGTGTCTAATAACGTACCGTCTAAATCGAACAAAACACCTGAAATTTTAATATTTATTAATTTATTAATCATTAATACACTCTTAATTTAACATTTTCCCGAACCTAAATTTTTTTACAACAAAGTATGTAATTTACATCGAGAGATGAAATTAGCTTATGATTTTCTGTTAGCGGGTTGTAATGAATACCTGCAGCATCAATACATTTGAGATCAAATGATTCAGCCCAACCAATTAAGGTAGATGGTCGAATGAAACTGTTATGATCATGTGTGCCGTCGGGAACTATTTTAAGTATTTTTTCAGCTGCAACAATCGCCATTAAATAAGATTTTATTGACTTGTTTAATGTTGAGAAAAACACATAACCACCAGGTTTTACCATCTGAGAACAAGCTTCTACAATTGAAGCTGGATCTGGTACATGCTCAAGCATTTCCATACAGGTAACCACATCATATGTTTCAGGTTGTTGGTTTGCTTTTTCTTCAGCGGGAATTTTTTGATAATTAACTTTCAAACCACTTTCGAGGGCATGTAGTTTGGCTACATTTAAAGGTTCTTCGCCTAAGTCAATACCTGTAACATCACCACCAAGTTTTGCTAAGCTCTCTGCTAAAATTCCTCCACCACATCCTACATCGATAATTTTTTTACCGAATATATCCCCGACATGCTGACAAATAAACTGCCGGCGAATGGGGTTTATTTGATGTAAAGGTTTAAAGTCACCATCAAGTTCCCACCATTGGCTAGCAACTTTTTCAAATTTGGCGATTTCATCATCATTTACATTAACGTTTTTATAATTAAGGCTTGTCGACATAACATTATCATTTTTTAGTAAATCTATATTTGTGATTCTAAACTAAAGCAAATGTTTCGCCTAGTGCAGAATGTTGAGTTTGTTGTTCTCGCTTAAATACATTGATTTATATCTCTAGGTCGATAACTCAGGCCCCCAAAATATAGGGCATAAAAACACCTTATTCATAACGCTCAGGTTGAAATATTTTGATTTTAACATTTAAAATCATAGTGAATGAATGCAGTTGTAAAGTGGAACTCAGCCTAAAGTATAAATTTATTATCATACCTTATTGTTTATTAAGTCATTAGAACCGTTGCCTTGTGTTTTTTGTGTGTTTTTTGTGTAATTTTTTTGTAACAAAGTTGTAACAAGTAAAAAATTGATGTTATGGTTATAACTGCTTTGATGGATTATTAAACAAAATCACTCCATGTCCACGAGCAAAATAATAATTACAACTGACCTAATAGGTAGGAAAATAAATGTCTAAGAATATAACAAAAAAATCATTAATACTGACCACAGCCAGCATGTTGTCAGTATCCATTTCTACAGCACTTTATGCTGCAGAACCAGTAGGCGTGCAAACAACAGATAATTTATTATCTGCAGTCGCTAGCTCACCGTTACCTAAACGCTTTATTGTTAAATATAAGCAATCAGGTAATTTTCAATTCAATGATCAAGCCCAGACGAATAGTCTTGAAGATTTTAATAATACAGCTAGTCCTCAAGCTTTTGTTCGTCTTGCTGCGGTTAAAAATAAATTAAAAAAGTTAGGCTCAAAAATTAAAGCTGAATATCCTGGTATGAACATGATCAGCGCTGAGTTATCAACATCTGATGCGATGAGTTTAGCCGCGGATGACAACATTGAATATGTTGAAGAAGATTTACAGCGTCGTTTCATGGCACAAAGCGTACCGTATGGAATTGGTATGGTTCAAGCTGACCAGGTTGATGACAGTATTGCATCGGCTAATTCTGGTGGTAAAAAAATATGTGTTATTGATTCAGGTTTAGAATTACCTCATGAAGATATGGGGGCACAAGGCGGTACTATTAACGGAACTAATGATAGCGGCACAGGTAACTGGTTTGATGAAGGCGGACCTCATGGTACTCACGTAGCGGGTACTATCGCAGCTCTTAATAACGGTATTGGGGTTCGTGGTGTTATTGGTACCGATCCAAATTTACATATTGTTAAAGTGTTTAATGCGGCTGGTTGGGGTTATTCTTCAGATTTAGTTAACGCAATCAACAAATGTGTAAGCAATGGGTCAGATGTTATAAACATGAGTTTAGGTGGTACAGGTTCAAGTACTAGTGAACAAAATGGTATTCAAGCGGCTTATGATGCAGGTGTATTACTTATTGCAGCTGCAGGTAACGACGGTGTTGCAACAAGCACCACAGACGTTCAAAGCTTTCCAGCATCATACGATTCAGTAATGTCAGTTGCGGCTATTGATAGCTCTAAGGCATTGGCTGATTTTTCGCAGAAAAATAGCCAAGTAGAAATATCAGGCCCTGGTGTTGACGTTTACTCAACTTATCCTGAAGGTACTGGTTCGGTAGTTGAAGTATCAGTTTCAGGAACTGGTTATACTGCTAATGCGATGGAAAACCAAGGTAGTGCAACAGGTTCTTTATATAACTTTGCTAAAGGTGAGGCTATAGACACAGGCGCTAGCGGTAGTATTTGTTTAATTGAACGCGGTAATATTTCTTTCTACGATAAAGTCAAAGCTTGTCAAGACAGCGGTGGCGTTGGGGCTATCCTTTACAATAATGCTTCTGGTGGTTTTGGTGGTACTTTAGGTACTGCTAATGCAACAAATATCCCTAGTGTTACTGTATCTGATACAGATGGTGCAGCAATGTTAGCGAACATTGGTTTTAGTGCTACGGTAAATATTGGTGCGGGCAACTACGGTAAAATGAGTGGTACATCAATGGCATCTCCTCATGTTGCCGGTGTTGCTGCGCTAGTGTGGAGTCATCATCCAACCTGTACTAACGTTCAAATCCGTAATGTACTTAATGTAAGTGCACAAGATCTTGGTGCTACAGGGCGTGATGTTAAATTTGGTTACGGTTTAGCACAAACTAAAGACGCTATTGATTATATTACGGCAAACGGTTGTGACGGTAACGGTGGTCCGGTTGATCCAGTAGATCCGGTTGACCCAGTAGACAGCGTACTTGAAAACGGTGTAGCTAAAACAGGTTTAACTGCTTCTACGGGTAATGACTTAGTTTTTACTATGGTAGTTCCAGCTGGCGCAACAGACATTAATATTGCTACTACAGGTGGAAGTGGTGATGCGGATTTATATGTTAAGTTTGGTTCAGAGCCAACTGATAGTCTATACGATTGTCGACCATATGCATCAGGCAATGTTGAATCATGTCCAAGTACACAAGCAGGTGGTACTTATTATGTCAGGGTTAAAGCGTATAGTGATTTTGCAGGACTTAGCTTAACAGGGAGTTATACTCCAGCTAGTTCGGGTGGCGGCGATGTTGTTAACCCAATTGATAGCACAGTGAATGGTGTTTCGGTTGCAAGAAGATCATGGACACGTTATACCCTTGATTTAGCCGAAGGTTATGCTGATTTAACAGTTACACTTTCAGGTGGTACTGGCGATGCAGATTTATATGTAACGCAGGGTAAGCAATCAACAACGTCTACTTATGATTGTCGTCCTTATAAAAATGGTAATAATGAAACCTGTACCTTTAATGATCCAGCTAAAGGTCTATGGTATGTTGATGTATACGGTTATTCAGCTGCTTCAGGTATAACGTTAAACTTACAAGCCACACCAAAGTAACTTAACGAAAGAGATAACCTCTTTATTTTAAGTTTATTCAAACCCTGCTTCTGCAGGGTTTTTATTTATTGGCAGTTGAAAAATTATTGATATACAGATAAATTATTACCCAACAGGTACGATGAGATAAGTTGAGAAAAATGAAATCAGCAATAGAACAATTGTCCACTTATAAAAGTGTTCACTTAAATAGAAAAAATATACGCACCCACTTCGTTGGGGTACCTATGATAATTTGGTCAATAGCGTTATTACTTGCCAGTTTTTCATTCAAAGTTGAATTAGCATTTATTAATAATTATTTTGGTGTTGAACACTTAAGTTTTACTCTTGCCGGAATATTATCCATTAGCGTACTAATATACTACCTCATATTATCCTTTCCTCTTGGTGTAATGGCTTTTATTCTGTTTGGCCCGTTGATGTGGAGTGTTCATTACGTAGTTAATTTGGAATACCATGTTTTTATAGCGATAAGTGTTTTTGTTATAGGTTGGATTATTCAATTTATTGGTCACCACTATGAAAAAGCTAAACCCGCTTTTATGGATGATATTAATCAACTTTTAATAGGCCCACTTTTTGTGATTGCAGAAATTTATTTTTTGTTAGGCAGAGGTAAAATTTTAGATGAAAATATCACCGCAAAAGCAGTGGAAAAACGGCGTGTTTTCGAACGAAAAAAAGCTGAATAGCTTTTATCTACTATGGAATTTAGAATATTTAGAACAATAATTAACCAGTTGTAAATTGTTAACATTTCATAAGTAATATTTCTAGTTATTTTAATAAAATAAAGCGGTATGGCATCTTCTTAAAACTATGATAGTATGCCGTGTTAATTGATAATAATAATTTCGAAAAAAACTTTCAAAATTCTTTCTAAGTTAAGGGATACCATCGACTTATGACCGATTTGGCAAACAATGTTTCACCCGTCAATATTGAAGATGAGCTAAAAAATTCTTACCTCGATTACGCCATGAGCGTAATTGTAGGCCGTGCGTTACCAGATGTACGTGACGGCTTAAAACCAGTTCATCGTCGCGTACTATTTGCGATGAACGTATTAGGTAATGACTTCAACAAACCATACAAAAAATCAGCACGTGTTGTTGGTGATGTAATAGGTAAATATCATCCACATGGTGATACTGCAGTTTACGATACAATTGTACGTATGGCGCAACCATTTTCGTTGCGTTACATGTTAGTTGATGGTCAAGGTAACTTCGGTTCTGTTGACGGTGATTCTGCGGCAGCAATGCGTTACACCGAAATTAGAATGTCAAAAATTGCGCATTCTATTTTGGCTGATCTTGATAAAGAAACCGTTGATTTTGTACCTAACTATGATGGTACAGAACATATTCCAGCGGTTATGCCTACACGAATTCCTAATTTATTAGTGAATGGTACTTCAGGTATAGCTGTCGGCATGGCAACAAATATTCCTCCTCACAATTTAACTGAAGTGATAAACGGTTGTTTAGCGCTTATTGAAAATAGTGATTTGACCTTCGAAGAAATCTTGGAATATATACCTGGTCCTGATTTTCCTACAGCAGGTATTATTAGTGGTCGTGCAGGTATAGACGAAGCTTACCGCACCGGACGAGGCAAAATTAAAATTCGCGCTCGTGCTGATATAGAGGTTCATCCAACAACGGGTAAAGAAACCATCGTTGTTCATGAATTACCATACCAAGTTAACAAAGCTCGCCTTATTGAAAAAATGGCTGAGTTAGTTAAAGAAAAACGTCTTGAAGGTATTTCAGCATTACGTGATGAGTCTGATAAAGACGGCATGCGTATGGTTGTTGAAATTAAACGCGGGGAAGTTGGTGAAGTTGTTTTAAATAACTTATACAAATTGACTCAAATGCAGGTTTCTTTTGGTTTGAATATGGTGGCGTTAACTAACGGCCAACCAAAACTATTCAATATTAAAGAAATGCTTGAAGAGTTTATACTCCATCGTCGTGAAGTTGTTACTCGCCGTACTATATTTGAATTACGTAAAGCGCGCGAACGCGCACATTTACTTGAAGGCTTATCTATAGCTTTAGCAAATATTGACCCTATTATTGAGTTAATTAAAAACTCTCCAACACCTGCTGAAGCAAAAGAAAAACTTCTTGCACGTGGTTGGGATTTAGGTAATGTTGCTGAAATGCTCAGTGCTGCTGGCGATGATGCTGCACGTCCTGAGTGGGTTGAAGAAGGTTTTGGTATTCAAGATGGCCAATATTTCTTAACTATACAACAAGCGCAAGCAATATTAGATCTTCGTTTACACAAGTTAACAGGCTTAGAACACGAAAAAATCTTATCTGAATATAAAGCATTACTAGACATTATTGCTGAGTTGTTACACATATTGGCTTCACCTGCACGGTTAATGGAAATTATTCGTGAAGAGCTTGAAGTAATTCGTGATGATTTTGGTGATGAACGTCGCACTGAAATTACTAATGCGTCGCATGATTTATCAATGGAAGATTTGATCACAGAAGAAGATGTCGTCGTAACTTTATCGCACGAAGGTTACGTTAAGTACCAAATATTAAGTGATTATCAAGCACAACGTCGTGGTGGTAAAGGTAAAGCAGCTACGAAGATGAAAGAAGAAGATTTCATCGAACGTCTATTAATTGCTAATACTCACGATACAATTTTGTGTTTCTCAGATCGCGGTAAACTTTATTGGTTAAAAGTCTTCCAATTACCATTAGCAAGTCGTACTGCTCGTGGCCGTCCAATTGTTAATATTTTACCGCTTGAAGCTGGTGAGCGCATAACGGCAATATTACCAGTACGTGAATACGAAGAAGATAAGTTTATTATCATGGCAACGGCATCAGGTACTGTGAAGAAAACAGCACTTACTGCATATAAGAATCAACGTGCTAACGGTATCATTGCTCTTAACTTACGCGATGACGATACATTAATTGGTGTTGCTATTACTGATGGTTACAATGATGTTATGTTGTTCTCTGATGCGGGTAAAGTAGTTCGTTTCAATGAAAAACTTCGTGACAGTGAAACTGGCGAAATCAAGTTAGATGAAGAAACGGGTGAAGAACGTTGGGCGTTAAAACCTATCGGCCGTACTGGAACTGGTGTTCGCGGTATAAAGTTGGAAGGTGATCAAAAAGTTGTTTCCCTTATTGTTCCTAAGAACGATGGTCCAATTTTAACGATTACTGAGAATGGCTTTGGTAAGCGTACAGCGTTATCTGAATACCCCGCGAAAAGTCGCGCGACTAAAGGTGTTGTTTCTATCAAAGTTAGTGACCGAAATGGCCCCGTTGTTGGTGCTGTTCAAGTTGAAGATCTAGATGAGATAATGCTTATTACTGACAATGGCACACTCGTACGTACACGTGTTAAAGAAGTGAGTGTTATTGGTCGTAACACCCAAGGTGTTCGAATTATTAGAACAGTGGAAGATGAACATGTAGTTGCATTGCAGCGTATTGATGAAATTGAAGAAGAGGATGTTCCTGAAGGAACAGAGGAAACTTCTGAAGAGTCAATAGAGTCGTCAGAAACTGAAAGTACTTCACCAGAAGTACCTTCAGAAGATGAAGATGATGATGAAGCGCTGAATGAAAGTGATAACGAATAGTTACCGCTAGAAACTAAATAAAAAGGGCGGTTAATAACCGCCCTTTTTATGTTCAGGAAGAACGGTATGTCACGTTCACAAGGATGTGAATGAGTGACGATGTTCAGGAAGAACGGTATGTCACGTTCTCGAAGGTATGATATACACACTAATTAGTGTTCTATTTTACGAGGAATATGATGATTTTAGGTCTGATTTATCGAAATATTCTGTATAAAATAATTTCAATTTGATGAGTTTTCTTATTTATGAGAAGAGAATGTTCATCAAATTGATGTTTCAAATATAATAATTAAAACAGTTTAAACAAATGCATCGACAAGCGTATTAAAATTTTAATAGAAGGTGTTGTGTTATATGTCTCAAATATTTAACTTCTGTGCTGGTCCTGCCATGTTACCTTGTGAGGTAATGGAAAAAGCACAAGCGGAATTTGTCAACTGGCAAGGTACGGGCAGCTCAGTCATGGAACTAAGCCATCGTAGCAAAGAATTTATGGCGGTAGCTGCAAAAGCTGAAGCTGACTTACGTGATTTAATGGCAATACCTGATAATTACAGTGTATTGTTTTGTCATGGTGGTGGTCGAGGCCAATTTTCTGCAGTACCGTTAAATTTATTACCTAAAGGCAAAACAGCTGATTATATAATTTCTGGCTCTTGGTCAAAAGCTGCGGCAAGTGAAGCAGGCAAGTATGGTGAAATTAAATATATAGACGTTGTTACTAAAGTTGAAGGTGAAACACATGTTTTATCTAGTAAAGAATGGGGTTTAAACCCTAATGCAGCGTTTGTCCATTACTGCCCTAATGAAACCGTTGATGGTATCGAAATGTTTGATATTCCTGAAACTAACGGTGTGCCTCTTGTAGCAGATATGTCCTCAACAATTTTATCTCATGAAATAGATGTTACAAAATTTGGCCTTATTTATGCTGGAGCACAAAAAAACATTGGTCCATCTGGCCTAACTATTGTCATTGTTAGAAATGATTTATTAGGTCATGCGCAACTAGCGACGCCGTCAATTATTAATTATCAGGTATTAGCTGAGAATGATTCAATGTATAATACACCGCCAACTTATGCTTGGTATTTAGCCGGATTGGTTTTTGAATGGTTAAAGGCAGTGGGTGGAGTTGCGGGCATTCAAAAAATTAATAAGCAAAAAGCGGAAATTTTATATAGCTATATTGACAATAGTGAATTTTATCAAAATCATATAGAACCAAAGTTTCGCAGTTTGATGAATGTACCATTTTGGTTAACTGATGAAACGCTTAACACTGAGTTTTTGAAGCAAGCAGAAGCACAAGGCTTAATGGCATTGAAGGGGCATAGAATCGTTGGCGGTATGCGCGCAAGCATATATAACGCCATGCCTTTAGCTGGCATACAAGCGCTTGTTGCTTTTATGAAGGATTTTTCTGCTGAAAATAGCAAATAATAATTTGAATAGCTTTAGTTATAAAAAATTATAAGTAGGTTGATGAACTGCGCAAACAACTAAATAAAAATAATTCGATTTATCAAAAGTGATACGTAAGTTCATTGATAAAACATAAATTACAGTATTGGAATAAAAATGTCACAAGCACAAAAAACATTAACTATTACCACAGGCCTTGCCGGAAAAGTATCCGGAGATATCATTGTACCAGGTGACAAGTCATGTTCGCATCGTTCTATTATGTTTGGCTCTTTAGCTGAAGGTACAACGAACGTTTCAGGATTTTTACCTGGAGATGATTGTTTAGCTACAATGAATGCGTTCAAAGCGATGGGCATAAAAATTGAAGGGCCAGATGAACAACAAAATGTTGTTATTCATGGTAAAGGCTTATTTGGTCTAACAGCACCAAATAATGCATTAAATATAGGGAATTCAGGAACTACGATTAGATTGATGTCTGGCTTACTAGCAGGGCAAAAGTTTGCATCAGAAATGGCTGGAGACAGTTCACTGAACAAGCGTCCTATGGCACGTGTTGTTGACCCGTTAAAATTAATGGGAGCAAATATTTCAGCGGCTGAAAATGGTACACCACCGGTAATTTGTCAAGGTGTTGAAGAAGGGCAGTCTTTAAAAGCTATCCATTACGATTTGCCTATGGCAAGTGCACAGGTTAAATCATGTGTCCTATTGGCTGGAATGTATGCTAATGGTGTTACATCTGTTACAGAACCTGGCATCACTCGTGACCATACAGAGCGTATGTTAACGGCATTTGGATATCCGGTGAAGGTAGAAGATACGGCCATTGGGAAAAAGGTTTCTATTGAAGGCGGTCATAAATTAACAGCATGTGATATTCAAGTCCCAGGTGATATTTCATCAGCAACATTTTTCATGGTAGCTGGTTTAATTGCCAAAGAAGGCGAGTTAATCATTCGCAATGTAGGTATGAATCCTACACGTATTGGATCTATTAACATTTTGCAACAAATGAATGGCGATTTGACCATTATTAACGAACGTATGGCGGGCGGAGAGCCTGTGGCCGATGTAGTCGTTAAATCATCACAATTGAAGGGAATAGATGTTAATGAACGTGATGTACCTCTAGCTATTGACGAATTTCCAGCTATATTCATTGCCGCAGCTTGTGCAAACGGCACAACCCGTTTACGTGGCGCGGAAGAGTTAAGAGTTAAAGAAAGCGATCGTATTCAAGCAATGGCTGATGGCTTAAAAGAATTAGATATTGAATGTACTGTTTTTGACGACGGTATTGATATTGTGGGTGGGCAATTAACATCAGGTACAATTCATAGTCATGATGATCACCGTATTGCGATGTCTTTTGCTATTAGCTCTTTAAGAGCATCAGGCGAAATTAAAATATTAGAGTGTGACAATGTAGCGACTTCGTTCCCTAATTTTGTCACGTTAGCAAACCAAGTAGGATTAACACTAAATCAAGCGTAAGTTTAGTCACTTAATTAGTGTTAACTTTCTTTAGTTGAGAAATATATATGATTGAACAAATACCGATAATAACTATAGATGGACCTAGTGGTGCAGGTAAAGGTACGGCCGCAAGATTAGTTGCAGAGCAACTTGGCTGGCACTTACTCGACAGCGGAGCTATTTATCGTGTTCTTGCAGTTGCAACATTGCATCATCAATTATCTATAGAAGACGAAGAACCCCTAATTCCTATTGCCGCTCATTTAGATGTGCAATTTGAAATAACACAAGAAGGTGAAGGGAAAGTCATTTTAGAAGGTGAAGATGTTAGTAAAAGTATCAGAACCGAAGAAGTCGGTGCAATAGCCTCAAAAATTGCAGCGTTTCCAAGAGTACGTGAAGCACTTTTACGACGCCAACGCGCATTTAAAGTTTCTCCTGGATTAGTTGCTGACGGACGAGATATGGGCACAGTGGTATTTGTAGACGCTCCGGTTAAAGTGTTTTTAACCGCTTCAGCAGAAGAACGTGCACAACGACGATTTAATCAGTTGAAAGAAAATGATTTTGATGTTAAAATCGGGCGCCTTTTGGATGACATACGTCAGCGTGATGAGCGAGATCAGACCCGTACGGTCGCTCCACTTATCCCTGCAGAAGGAGCGTTAATTGTTGATTCTACTGACCTTTCTATTGATGAAGTGGTCTCTAAAATTTTAACATTTGCCAATGGTAAATTAACGTAAACGAAGCAATGTTGCTTCAAAATCAACCTAACGTAAGGATGCCTTAGGTTTTATTAATAACCCCATGAAACATGTATGTTAATTGGATTAAAAAACTGAGTTCATATAATTATTATGACTGAAAATTTTGCGCAACTTTTTGAAGAAAGTTTAAAAGAAATCGAAACACGCCCTGGTTCAATCATCAAGGGTACTATCGTAGCCATCAACAAAGACAATGTAATTGTTGATGCTGGCCTTAAGTCTGAAAGTGTTATAGACATTAACCAATTTAAAAACAACTCAGGTGAAGTTGAAGTTAATGTTGGCGATGAAATTGACGTTTCTCTTAAAGCTACAGATGACGGTTTCGGTGAAACTATCCTTTCTCGCGATGATGCTAAGCGTCACGAAGCATGGCAAGTGCTTGAGAAAGCATACGAAGAAAAAGAAACTGTTATCGGTGTTATCAACGGTAAAGTTAAAGGTGGTTTCACGGTTGAAGTTAGCGATATTCGTGCTTTCTTACCGGGTTCATTAGTAGATGTTCGCCCTATTCGCGATACAACTCACCTTGAAGGCAAAGAATTAGAATTTAAAGTTATTAAGCTTGATCAAAAGCGTAATAACGTTGTTGTTTCTCGTCGTGCCGTTATCGAATCTGAAAGCAGCGTTGAACGCGATGCATTGTTAGAATCATTAGCTGAAGGCCTAGAAGTTAAAGGTATCGTTAAGAACCTTACTGACTACGGCGCATTCGTAGATTTAGGCGGCATTGATGGTTTACTACACATTACCGATATGGCTTGGAAACGCGTTAAGCACCCAAGTGAAATCGTAAATGTTGGTGACGAAATCCAAGTTAAAGTACTTAAATTCGATCGCGAACGTACTCGTGTATCTTTAGGTATGAAGCAGTTAGGTGAAGATCCATGGGTAGCAATTGCTAAGCGTTACCCTGAAGGCGCTAAACTTACTGGTCGCGTAACTAACTTAACTGACTACGGTTGTTTCGTTGAAATCCAAGAAGGCGTTGAAGGTTTAGTTCACGTTTCTGAAATGGATTGGACTAACAAGAACATCCACCCATCTAAAGTTGTTAATTTAGGTGACACTGTTGAAGTTATGGTATTAGAAATTGACGAAGAACGTCGTCGTATTTCTTTAGGCCTTAAGCAGTGTATCGCTAACCCTTGGGAAGAGTTCGCTAAGAACTTCAACAAAGGCGACAAAGTATCAGGTAAGATCAAATCAATTACTGATTTTGGTATCTTTATTGGTCTTGATGGCGGAATTGATGGTCTTGTTCACTTATCTGA
>CAJWBY010000111.1 GCA_913020705.1 uncultured Colwellia sp. | reverse complement strand
TATATTATTAACACCACAGAAGGTCGTAAAGCGATTGAAGATTCTAAAGTCTTGCGTGGAGGAGCATTGCGCTATAAAGTGGCATACACCACTACCTTAAATGCAGCATTTGCAACTTGCCAATCACATGCAGCAGATGACAGGAATACGGTGACATCGATACAAGAATTGCATAAAGAATGTAATTAGTCGCAAATTATTAAGGTATTTACTTAATTTGAGTAAATACCTTATTAAAAATATTTATATAAGGGTGGTTATACTTTTTAAGTAAGCCACCTTTATCATTTGAAAAAGAAGAGAAAAATGACAAAATATCCAATGACACTTCTTGGTGCTGATCAGCTAAAAGAAGAGCTTAGAGTTTTAAAAACAGAAAAGCGTCCACGTATAGTTAAAGATATTGCTGATGCACGTGAGCATGGTGACTTGAAAGAAAATGCAGAATATCATGCAGCTAAAGAAGAGCAGGGATTTTGTGAAGGGAGAATTCAAGATATTGAAGGGAGACTCTGTAACGCACAAATTATTGATATCACTAAAATACCGAATCATGGAAAGGTGCTTTTTGGCACAACGGTTACTTTATTGAACATTGAAACAGAAGTTGAAGTAACCTATAAAATTGTAGGTGATGATGAAGCTGATTTTAAAACAGGTCGTATTTCACTAAACTCACCCATTGCACGTGGGTTAATCGGCAAACAAGTTGATTCAGAAGTTGAAATTACTATTCCTGGCGGCGTAGTAGAATACGAGATAGTTTCAGTCGAACATGTTTAAGTACTAAACATATGAAATATAAATACTAAGAGCCCATTATGAAAGTAATGGGCTTTTTATGTTCAGGACGAACGGTATGTCACGGTCACATGGATGTGAAAGAGTGACGATGTTCAGGACAAACGGTCGTGGCCGTTCTTAGGCATCCATGCCTTCTCGGCATTAGTGCTTCCTGCACGTCATTTTTGTTCCTGACAAATCACAAGTACCTGCATCCATGTAGGCAAAATCACGGTCACATGGATGCCAAAGAGTGATGATTTTGATAAACTTCTATTAGCACTTTATAAATTACCAACAAAAGATCATTTAACTGATCGTCAATGGAGATAATATGAAAAAAATGGCATTTATTGGTTTAGGCGTAATGGGATATCCGATGGCAGGGCATTTGCAAAATGCTGGTTTTGATATCTGCGTTTATAATCGTACTCATACGAAGGCGGAACAATGGGTCAAAGAGTTTGGAGGTTGTTTAGCTAAGAGCCCAAAAGAGGCCGCTGAGGGCTGCGAAATCGTTTTTTTATGCGTTGGTAATGATAATGATGTTAAACAGGTAGTTTTAGGTGATAACGGTGTTTTTGCCGGTTTATCTGAAGGTGCCGTTTTAGTCGACCACACAACAGCTTCAGCTGAACTTGCAAGAGATCTTCATTCGCTAGCTACATTACAGAATAAGCATTTTATCGATGCACCTGTATCTGGAGGTCAAGCTGGCGCAGAAAATGGTGTTTTAACCATTATGGCTGGCGGTGAAGAAGATATTTTTGAAAAAGTAAAACCAGTAATGAACGCTTATGCTCGATTTAGTCAGCTTATGGGCAAGGTTGGCTCTGGGCAGTTAGCAAAGATGGTTAATCAAATATGCTTCGTTAATACTGTTCAAGGCTTAGCTGAAGGTCTTAACTTTGCCCAGAAGGCTGGTCTTGACACTGACAAACTCATAGAAACAATTTCCAAAGGTGCTGCTGGTTCATGGCAAATGGATAATCGCGGCAAAACAATGTGTGCTAGAGAATTTGATTTTGGTTTTGCGGTTGATTGGGTCAGAAAAGATTTAAGTATGGCATTTCAAGAGGCAGAAAAAATTGGTGCCGATTTAACGGTGACAAAACAATTAGACGGTTACTATGAAAAGGTTCAACAAAAGGGTGGTAATCGCTGGGATACATCTAGTTTGATTGCTCGCCTAGACGATTAGTTGTTTTAAATAAAACATAGTATTCATGTGTTTTTGTGTGGTTTATCTAATGTGAACTTGAAATATCATAAACCAGAGACAAGCGCTAATTTTGTATAAGCATAGCCGGTGCTTTATCAAATTTATTATTGAGTAGTAGTTTTTTATTTAAACGTTATTAATCAATTTAATATATTTACGGTATACACATCAAAAAAAAGCCTTCAATAAATTGCAGGCTTTTCGATTTGGCTCCTCAACCTGGACTTGAACCAGGGACAAACGGATTAACAGTCCGTTGCTCTACCAACTGAGCTATTGAGGAATCGTTTTGTTTGCCAAGCGTCTTGGCTAACGGGGCGAGATATTAAATGCCTGTGGGGGAACTGTCAACACAAAATTTATAAATAAATCATTATTTTGTTTGTTTGCTTATTTTGTCGACACTCAGTGTGCTTTATCTTCAAATGTAGTTCTATTTTTACCCTTGAGTTTTGTAAGCGAGTATTACTTAAACTTATCCACTGAATCTGTGGATAAGTTTGTGAATGAAAGTGTAAAAAAAGGTAACTTCAACGGAGGAATGCTTGTTGTAGCTTAATTGTAATATTTTTCCATGTTATGTATTTTTTAATTATAACAGTTGCTTAGGTGCGCAACTCCCCGTTTTAGTTATCTTAGTGTGATTTTTGTTCAACGCTGGTTTTATGGCTGTTTCCTGTGAGTTATACGAAAGAATAGGTACAAGAAGTTTATTATTGGTTGGTTATAAGCTTTATATCTATGTTAAAAAACTACAATCATGTTGAAATAAAATATATACATAGCGAGTTTTATCACTATCTTTTACAATACTTTTGTATTTTCCCGCAAAGACAGCCAATAGCTTGCATTAAATGACAAAAATAAATATAAAAAAGCCAATTAACTTACTTGAAGACCCTGTAGCTGAGACTATCAAGCGTATGACTATCCCAATGATTTACGGGATGATTTTATTAATGACTTTTAATTTAGTTGACACTTTTTTTGTTGGGTTATTAGGCACACAACCTCTTGCTGCCATTAGCTTTACATTCCCTATCACTTTTACTGTTATTAGTTTAACTATAGGCCTAGGGATTGGTACTTCAGCTGTTATTGCTAAAGCGCTGGGGAAGGGGAATGATGAGTCGGCAAAAAATTCTGGGACAGCGGCTATATACTTAGCCGCAATTGTTGTCGGCATTTTATCTTTTGTTGGTTATTTGTTTACTGATGACATATTTCTCTTACTTGGGGCGAGTGAAGCTTTATTACCTTTAATTCATGATTATATGGATATTTGGTTTATCGGCAGTATTTGTTTAATCGGTCCTATGATTGGCAATGCCATCTTAAGAGCTTCCGGAGACACAAAAACACCCAGTATTATCATGGGCAGTGCTGGTTTGATTAATGCAATATTAGACCCGATTTTTATTTTTGGTTTTGGCCCTATTCCTGCGATGGGAATACAGGGGGCTGCTATAGCAACATTAATTTCTTGGGTTTTTGGCTTATTACTTGTTTTATATATTGTGGGCGTGAAACGTCAATTGATCCACACTAAACTTTTACCTTTGAAAACATTTGTTGCTTCAAGCAGGGGAATTTTACATATAGGTTTACCTGCTGCAGGCGCTAACATGCTTACACCGATTTCCGCAGCTATTCTAACCGCTATTGTAGCGAGTTATGGAGACTCTGCAGTAGCTGCTTTTGGTGTTGGCTCTCGCATTGAGTCCATCGCATGTTTAGTTGTTTTAGCGATGTCTATGACGCTTCCGCCTTTTATCAGCCAAAATTTTGGTGCTGGCAATATGCATCGTGTTGAGAAAAGTTTTAAGGTATCAGTAAAGTTTGTGCTTATATGGCAACTACTTATATATTTTCTGCTCGTATTAATAGCGCCTTTTATTGCCGATGTTTTTTCTAAAGAAGAAGCGGTTGCAGATATTATTGTGTTATTCATGTGGATCATGCCATTAGGTTATGGTTTGCAGGGGGTTATAATTTTAACTAACTCTTCTTTTAATGCATTGCATAAACCTATGGTGGCGCTAATGCTTAGCGTTATTCGCCTCTTTGTATGTTATGTACCTTTAGCCTACTTAGGTAGTATATATTATGGTATTGAAGGTTTCTTCATTGGTGGTGTTTGTGGCAACCTTATAATGGGAATGATTTCTTACCGTTTATTTGATAAGCAGTTTCCACACGAACTTCCTAAAATAAAGGAAGTATCATCATGAAAAAGATGGACTTAAAGTCAGACTACACCCCAAATGGTGATCAACCTACCGCAATTAAGCAATTACTCGATGGTCTTGAAAGTGGCTTGGCGCATCAAACGCTTCTAGGTGTAACAGGATCAGGTAAAACCTTTACTATCGCAAATGTTGTCGCTAAATTAAATCGTCCAACTATGATGATTGCTCCGAATAAAACGCTTGCTGCGCAACTTTACAGCGAAATGAAGGAGTTCTTCCCGAACAATGCGGTTGAATATTTTGTTTCTTATTATGATTATTATCAGCCAGAAGCTTATGTTCCTACAACAGATACTTTTATTGAGAAAGATGCCTCTGTAAACGAGCATATAGAGCAAATGCGATTGTCTGCCACTAAGGCCTTACTTGAGCGACGAGACGTTATTATAATCGCTTCTGTGTCTGCTATTTATGGTTTAGGTGATCCTGACTCATATTTAAAAATGATGCTCCACATTAGTGTTGGCGATATTATTAATCAGCGAGATATATTGCGTCGTCTTGCCGAATTACAGTACAAGCGAAATGATGCTGCTTTTCAGCGAGCGACTTATCGAGTTCGTGGCGATGTTATTGATATATTTCCAGCCGAATCTGATCGTTTGGCATTACGTGTTGAGTTGTTTGACGAAGAAATTGAACGCTTATCAATGTTTGATCCACTTACAGGTCAAGTTGAACGTACTTTAGATAGAGTGACCGTATACCCTAAAACACATTATGCTACGCCGCGAGATAAAATATTATCAGCAATCGATAAGATAAAAATTGAATTAAAAGAGCGTTCAACTTTTTTAAAAGATAATAACCGCTTAATTGAAGAACAGCGTATTGTTCAGCGTACTCAATTTGACATCGAAATGATGACAGAGTTGGGCTATTGCTCAGGTATAGAAAATTATTCTCGCTATTTATCTGGGCGAGAAGAAGGGGAATCACCACCGACTTTGTTTGATTATTTACCTGATGATGGTTTGTTAATTATTGATGAGTCTCACGTTACAGTCCCTCAAATAGGCGCAATGTATAAAGGAGATCGTTCACGAAAAGAAAACTTAGTGAACTACGGCTTCCGTTTGCCTTCAGCGCTTGATAATCGCCCCATGAAATTCGATGAATTTGAAGCATTAGCGCCTCAAACTATTTATGTATCTGCAACACCCAGTAATTACGAGATAGAGAAATCTGGAGATGATATTGCCCAACAGGTTGTTCGCCCAACAGGTTTGCTTGACCCTATCATTGAAGTACGTCCTGTCGAAACTCAAGTTGATGACTTATTGTCTGAAATTAGAAAACGTGTCGCCATACAAGAGCGTGTTCTTGCGACAACATTAACTAAACGTATGGCAGAAGATCTTTCTGATTACTTAGATGAACATAACGTAAAAGCCCGTTATTTACATTCAGATATTGATACCGTAGAACGTGTAGAAATAATTAGAGATTTTCGACTAGGTAAGTTTGATGTGCTTGTTGGTATTAATTTATTACGTGAAGGCTTGGACATGCCTGAAGTTTCATTAGTCGCAATATTAGATGCAGATAAGGAAGGTTTTTTACGTTCGGAGCGTTCTCTAATTCAAACTATTGGTCGTGCTGCTCGAAATATAAATGGTCGCGCTATTTTATATGCAGCAAAAATAACGGGGTCAATGAAAAAAGCGATTGACGAAACTGATCGTCGGCGAACTATGCAACATCAATATAACGTAGATAATAATATTACGCCCAGAGGAGTGGTAAGTAAAATTAGTGATGCTTTGCATAACGGTACAGTATCTTCGAGTAATACATTATTGAATGTAGCTGAACAAGCGGCTGACTATAAAATATTATCACTGAAAGAGATTGATGTAAAAATCAAGCAGCTTGAAAGTGACATGTTCACTCATGCTCAAAACTTAGAGTTTGAACAAGCTGCTGATTTGCGAGATAAAGTCTCAAAGCTAAGAGAACAACAATTATCCCGTTAGTTATACTTCTGATCATTTAAGCTCAAACATCGTATACTGACTTATGATGTTTGAGACAGCTTCACAATTACACTGAGCCAAATGGCTAATGTCATTGATTATTTTATCTTGGATATCCACAGGGAATAGCATTAACTGCTCAAGATAAAGATGTGCTTGAACTTCGTTATTGCTATTAACGAATTCCATTAGCCGACTTGCATGGTTTCTCCAAATAACACTCATATATACTACCTCAGAAACTTAAATAACGTTATGTTCCATCCTTAAGCCTTATTTAACTTGGGTTGAACACATACTTTGCCATGGTTCAATCCAGTTAAACTTAATTTAAGTTTAGATCATTTCAGCATAATGGTTATAAGTTTTAGGCATTAAAACTGGTTGTTTGGAACCTTGTCATATAAGAAAACTGTACTTTTGTGCTAACTATTTGATGTTTGGTGATATTTGAAACTTTTCTAAACGGTATAAAAATGCCTTATAAGGTAAATTTAAATATTTTGCGGCTTTAGTTTTGTTGCCTTGGTTGATTTTCAATGCTTCAGATAAGCAATACTTTTCAAATTGTTCCCAATTAAAGCCTGAAGTTGGCATTTCAAAATGAGGGAGTCCACTTTTGTTTTGGTCATTGAACACCTTAGGAAAAATGTTTTGAGTTAACTCTTCTTCATCATCAAGTAATACATAACGTTCAATACGATTAGACAGTTCACGCACATTTCCAGGCCAGTGATATTCAAGTAATAAACGATAACACTCGGGCGATAGTTTTTTTGCTTCACTTTGATATTGTTTATTGTGTAACAGAATAAAGTGATCCGCTAACATGGCAATATCTTCTTGGCGTTCACGTAATGCGGGCATTTTTATTGGCACCACATTTAATCGATAAAATAAATCTTCTCGGAAATTACCATTTTCAACTTCTTTAACTAAGTTTCGGTGAGTGGCTGCGATGACTCGGACATCCAGTTTTATTTCATCATTACTGCCTAGTCTTGTAATTGTACTCTCTTGAAGAAAGCGTAATAGATGTGATTGTAATGACGGAGATAATTCTCCTATTTCATCTAAAAAAATAGTACCTTGATGTGCGGCTTCAAAGCGGCCAATTTTACTTGAGTTAGCCCCAGTATAAGCTCCTTTTTCTGCGCCAAAGAGTTCTGCTTCTGCAATAGATTCTGCAATTGCACCACAATTAATCGCGACAAACCTTTCATGCGCTCTGTTTGATTTATCATGTAAAGCTCTCGCGGCAAGTTCTTTACCTGTACCACTTTCTCCTAATATAAGTACCGTAGCATTCGTTGCTGAAACCTTACCTATGCGTTGATAAACCTTCTGCATACAAGGGGCTTTTCCCACTAAACTGACAAGTTGCTTTTGCTCGCTGAGTTGTGCGCTTAAGGCTTTATTCTGCCCACGTAACTGAAAGGCTTTATAAGCTTTATTTATCGTTAATAATAGTTCTTGTCGTTTAAATGGTTTTGGTAAATAATCATCAGCACCTTGCTGTAATGCTTCTACTGCATGATTAATTGTGCCGTATGCAGTCGCAATTATGAATCCAATATCTGCTTGGTTCCTGCGAACATAGTTTAATAAATCTAAGCCAGAGAGAGAGCCAAGTTTCCAATCAGAGAAAATAACATCATAAGCATTGCATTTTATTTTTAGGATAGCGTCTTCTACACAATTCGCACTCATAACCTGAAAACCACTGGCGAGTAAGATATCGCAAATTAACTCGCGTTGTTCGTGTTCGTCTTCAACGACTAGTATATTCATACTCATTACGATCCTTTTTTTTCAGATTGTATTTGTTTTTTTACTTGCACGATATTAAAATCAGCTTTCGCCAAACAACCGGTTGTTTCACCATTATCGGTGCATTGATTTTCTAAATGAATATCCCCATTGTAGTGCAATGAAATGATTCGTTTGGCAATATAAAGGCCCATGCCAGCCCCTTCTGCTTTTGTCGAAATGTGGGGGTAAAATAATCTTTTTCCGATTTTTTTATCTAACCCTGCACCTTGATCAATTACAATAATAGTTAATTGCTTACCAACTTTTTTAGCTTTGATAATAACGACATTATTTTTTTCAGGGGAGGCACTATCACTATTACTCTCGCATGCGTTAATAATCAGAGTATGAAGAATAGATCTAATTTCAGACTCCGCGCCGATAATAGATAATTCAGGTAAAATGTCCACTTCAAATTTTTGTGGCTGTCCATGGCAAGATTTGTACTCCAGCATAATGTCTTGAATTACAGCAAGTATCGGAATGTTATCATCACGGCTTAGCCCACTCGTCGTTACCTCCAGTAAAGCTTTAATATTTTTGTCGATATGGATGATCTTATTTTGAATCGTTTTAATTAGTTTTGTTCGATACTCTGGGGATAAATCGGTGTCATTTAGTTGTTCTATAGACAAGCCTATTGTATGGATAGGGTTTCTTAATGAATGTGCTAAACCTCTACTAACTTCACCCAATTCTGCTAAGTGCTTTATTTCATTGTGCTGTTGCTCTGTTTGAGTAAGGTGGTCAAGTCGTTTAACCATGTCGTTGAAGTGTTGGATGGTAATTCTTATCTCTTGAATGCCTTGCTCATCGACATGGTGTTGATAATCGCCTTTTGCTAATCTTTTAAAACCAGCAGAAAGAAGAGCTAATGGCTTATTAAATTGTGCACTTAACCAATACGCTGCGAATAATGCGGTAATACCGCAAAGTATCAATACCCATTGGATATTTTGAAGTAACTCTTTGGTTTTACTTTGTGGAGATAGACCTTGTACCCATTGATGGTGAAGGCTTTCAGGGGAGTGAATAATGACTTTATGTTCCTGAGTAACAATATCAGATGCTAACGCATCCTTTTTCCGGTAAATACGGTCAACAATTGTTTTTATTTCTCTCTTTACTATGTGTAAATTTTCTATTTCGCTATTTTTTTCAATATATTGTTCTTCATTTTCTTTTAATATTTTATCTTGGTTTACTATTTCATTTACTTTCTTATTGAATGTTTTTTTTCTATTCCCTATAGCATCTTCAGTGATCAGTGTTATGTCATCAACGGTAATATTCTCAGAAATAAATTTCACTTTTTTCACGTTATCAGTATTTTGATTTAATTCATCAAATGCTAACTCAAAAACTTGTGCACTAAGGTTTCGAGCTTGAACATTAACTTCTTGATTTAGGTTTTGTTCAATCCAATAAACAAGAAATAGTTGAATAATGGTGAGCAGAATAATCAAGCTTCCGATCAAGGCAAATAAATAACTGCGTAAAGACATCGTGGTCCATCGTTTAGTAAATAATAGTATGGTTACAATCAAGTATAATGCCAATTGACTAAAAATATAAATACTTGATAAAACATAATCTTATAAATAAATGTCAAATATTTAATTCCTTTTGGTAAATAAAGTCCTGATATAGGGATATTTAAGTCCTTATATGGGGGAGTAATCAATAAAAACTGTTTACATAATTAAGTATTTATTTGTTTTATATATGTTTTATTTATTGGTACAAAAATCGCAATGTGATGGGAAGAGCGTGAAGTAAAGCACTTAACGTACATTTAGATAAAACTGATAGGGAACAAGAATGAAATTATTCAATAAAACTGCAATAGCGTTAACACTCTCATTGTTAGGAGCAGCAAGTAGTGCTTCAGCAATAACAATGACGACTGATAATACATTACATGAAGAAATTAAAATAAAAGTTGTTGATAATAAAAATGATAAAATGAATGTTTTTGTAAGTGTTGATGGAAAAATTACAACGGTTGATGCTTCTCCATCAGTGATGAATAATCCAGAAGAACTGAGAGAACTCCTTGTTGATGTCCCTGAGGATATTCGTGACAAACTTATCGAAAGTTTAATAAGCAAAAATATTCACCATGATAATCTTGAGATAGACATTGGTGTGGAAGGTGATATTAACCAAGAATTACATTGGTTTTCTAAAGGTGAGAATGAAGTAAATCATAACATTGAAGCGACGGGTGAAAATAGAGTTATCGTTATGAAAATTGATGATAGTAATTCTGAAAACAGAGTTGTTCAAAAGGTTGTTAAGCAAATGCTTCACACATCAGTGAAGCCCTCTAATCTAAGAAACTTGCAAATTGTTCATCAAGGAAATATGACCGCAGAGAGTATTATTAGCATGATAAGGCGAACTGACTTTACTGCTGATGAGTTAAATGCAATACAACAGGTACTTGACGTAAAAAGATAGGATAATGTTAATCTATAAAAGTGAATAGCAACTTAGTTGACTCGGTATAACCTAGCGTGGGAACCCTATATTTAATAGAATTGAAAAAGCCAGTCAAGAGACTGGCTTTTTTAGTTTAAACTTTTATTTACTAAATGTTCATATTGTTAAAATAATATTTACGGCTTAGTTGGTCCTGCACTGCTTCGACTCATTGCGTGAGAAACGGTTGCCATTTTACCAGATGAAGCATGTTCCATACGATTTTCTTTTGCTACGAAATCAGTAGGGATATCATTTATCATCGTAATAGTTTCTGTTTTAGTCATCGGTGAAGATGATTTACCTGGCTTACTACCTTTACTCGAAACTTTACCTGCTTTAGAGGTGATTTTCGGGCTTGGTTTTCTTGATATCAAACGTTTGGGCTTTTCAGCAGCTTGAGGTTCATCAAAAGGTAAGTCCGGTTGAACTTCTGTTGAAGGCACTTCAACAACAGGTGTTTCAACAACAGGTGTTTCAACAACAGGCGCTTCAACAACAGGTGTTTCAACAACAGGTGTTTCAACAATAGGTGTTTCAACAACAGGGGCTTCAACAACAGGCGTTTCAGCAACAGGTGTTTCAACAACAGGTGCTTCAACAGCAGGTGCTTCAACAACAGGTGCTTCAACAGCAGGCGTTTCAACAACAGGTGTTTCAACAACAGGCGTTTCAACAACAGGTGTTTCAACAACAGGCGTTTCAACAACAGGAGCTTCAACAACAGATGTCTCAGGATACCTAGACTCTACTGGATCTTCGCTTATTTCAGTTCCTGTTTCTACAGCCGGAAGTTCAGATGCAGTGTTATCTGAAGCTGGACGGCGACGCTGACCATTAGAACGAAGATGTCTTGGTGAACGACGATTTCTAGGGCGTTGTTCATCATTTGCTTTATTATCACTTTGCTCTGACTGCTTTGCATTCAGTTGTGTGTTTTGAGCACTTACATTAACAGACTCGTCAACAGTAACTTCTTTACCGCCTTCTGGTGCCGATGTTTGACTTAACGTTGTATTGTTTACAACGGGAGCGTTTTCATCGGTGATACGTACTTTTTTACGATTGTTACGACGTTGACGTCGAACAGTAACTTTCTCTTCTTTAGGCTTTGTATTACGCTCTACTGGCGACTTACGAGGCTGTTTGTTTTGCTTGTTATCTTGATTGTCATTAATGTTAACTTTAACATCATTGCGATCTTCATTTTTAACTTCATTACGTTTGTCGTTACGATTTGTGTTTCTGTTATCGTTACGATTGTTACGACGTTGCCCTTGACGGCCACGTTGTGGACGACGTTCACCATTATTTACATGTTTTTTAACGGGTTCAACAACTTTAGGTGCTACTTCTTCAGCAGCAAATAGTGTCTTAGCCCATTTTATTAAACCATCAAATAATCCTGCAGATTTATTTTCAATAATTACAGGGGCAGAAGGTTCATTAGCCGTTGTAGGTGCAGCTTGTGTCGGAGAAGACATACCTTGTAACGCAGGTTCATCCTTTCTAGAAGCTTGCTTGTCATACTTTGGCATTACAGCTTCTTCAACTGAAGCTTCTGTAATTGTTTTTTCGTAACTGGCTTCTTCAACACTTTCGTCTGTTCTTACTCTAAGCACTTCATATTGTGGTGTATCCATATGAGGGTTAGGAATAATAAGAATGTTTACGTTATGGTGTTTTTCAATATGAAATACTGAACGACGCTTCTCATTTAAGAGGTAAGTCGCTACAGGTACAGGCACTTGAGCTTGAACATGTTGAGTATTTTCTTTAATGGCTTCTTCTTCCATTAAACGTAAAATAGATAATGCTAAGGACTCAACACTTCGTACATGTCCGGTACCGTTACAACGAGGACAAACGCCTTGACTAGTTTCACCAATAGAAGGACGTAAACGTTGACGCGACATTTCTAATAAACCAAAACGTGAAATACGTCCTAGTTGTATACGAGCTCTGTCTTGTTTTACTGCATCACGCATGCGATTTTCTACTTCACGTTGATGACGTACAGGCGTCATATCAATGAAATCGATAACCACTAAACCACCCAAGTCACGTAAACGTAATTGACGAGCAACTTCTTCTGCTGCTTCAAGGTTGGTATTAAATGCTGTTTCTTCAATGTCACTGCCTTTAGTTGCGCGGGCAGAGTTAACATCAATAGAGGTCATTGCTTCAGTAGGGTCAATGACAATTGAACCACCTGAAGGAAGTCTAACTTCACGTTGAAACGCTGATTCTATTTGTGTTTCAATTTGGTAATGCGTAAATAAAGGTACGTCATTCGTATACAGTTTTATTTTATTTAAAAAATCTGGGCGAACGACTTCAATATGCTTTTTAACACTTTCGAATGTTTTAGGGCGATCTATTAATACTTCACCAATATCACGACGTAAATAATCACGAATAGCACGTAAAATAACGTTAGTTTCTTGGTGTATTAAGAATGGAGCCGGTTTAGTTTCAGCGGCTTCTGAAATGGCTTTCCAGTGGTGTAATAGAACATTTAAGTCCCAGTTTAGTTCTTCATAGTCTTTACCTACGCCAGCGGTACGAACAATTAAGCCCATTCCTTTAGGTAATTCCAATTTGTTTAAAGAGGTCTTTAAGTCGGTACGCTCATCACCTTCAATACGACGAGAAATACCGCCAGCACGAGGATTATTTGGCATTAATACTAAATAGCTGCCTGCTAAACTGATAAAAGTTGTTAACGCTGCGCCTTTTTGGCCACGTTCTTCTTTATCAATTTGAACAATAACTTCTTGGCCTTCTCTCAAGACATCTTTAATGCTTGGACGACCTTGAAAGGTGTAACCTTTAGGAAAGTACTCGCGAGCGATTTCTTTCATAGGAAGGAAACCATGACGTTCTGCGCCATAGTCAACAAAAGCTGCTTCTAGAGATGGCTCTATACGCGTGATTTTTGCTTTATAAATATTTGATTTCTTTTGTTCGTGACCTGGACTTTCGATATCTAAATCATAAAGTTGTTGGCCATCGACCAGTGCTACACGTAATTCTTCTGATTGTGTAGCGTTAATTAACATACGTTTCATAGTTTTAGTGACTCATTTTTAGTCACAACACTACAAGCTTCGAACACAAAGCAATTTATCGCTATGGTAACAGCAATATGTCAGCCTCTCGGGTGTCAAATTACAGCGCCATATTGCGCTGTAAGCTGTTATTTAATCTGATTATACTCTCAGGTGATTTACACCCAAGAAAAATTGTTTCTTCATGCGCTCAGCAAATTGTGCTGTGCTCGATATTATCAAATTGATATTTGTTGAGCAGTTTGAATTTCGGCGTTCTGGCTTACTTTTCTGGTTGTTGCTCGATGGAAACTTATCTAATTTGGTTTATATCATTACAAAATAGCTTTCGTTGCGCTGGGCTAAATGTTTATGCTATTTTTTGACTTGTTATTCAGGTCAACTATTTGCAATAGGCCGTTCTGTTAATGTGTCGGCGATAATAATTTATCGAGATAATGCACATTAATGTGGCCGCATTTTTGCCTCTTACGTTTCGCTAAAAGCTTCTATTTTTTACCTTATTGTCTTATATAAACAATAACAGCGAGATTATCCCACTTAAATGATGTAAAAGGCAATTAAATCGATGAGTTAATTACTCTAATATCAAAATAAATATGTTAAACTCACTTTTATGAATGAAAATACAAAACCCCAAGTTCGATTTTATACAATCGATAGCGAAGACGCTGGTCAAAGAATAGATAACTTTTTATTAAAAACCTTAAAAGGTGTTCCTAAAAGTATGATTTATCGCCTGTTAAGAAAAGGCGAGATTAGGGCTAATAAAAAACGGACCAAACCAGAATATAAAATTCAAGATGAGGATATAATTCGTGTAGCCCCCATTCGTATTTCTGAAAATACAAATGAAGTTTCAACTAAATTAAATATTGTGGCTAATTTAGAAAAGCAAATATTATTCGAAGATGATCGTTTAATTGTTATTAACAAACCTTCTGGTATGGCTGTACATGGCGGTAGTGGTTTAAGTTTTGGTTTGATTGAAGCCATTAGAGCTTTACGTCCTGATGCCAGAATGCTTGAACTTGTTCATAGACTTGATAGAGATACTTCTGGGTGTTTGGTCATTGCTAAAAAACGTTCGGCTTTACGACATTTACACGAGCAATTACGTAATAAAACGGTTCAGAAATTTTATCATGCTTTGGTAAAAGGACAATGGTCAACTAAATTAACACGTGTGACTGAAGGCTTAAAAAAGAATGATTTAAAATCGGGTGAACGTGTTGTTGTTGTTGATAATGTTAATGGTAAAGAATCAGAAACACGCTTCAAAGTACTTAAAAACTTTGAAAATGCGACATTGATTCGTGCTTTCCCTGTAACAGGTCGTACACACCAAATTCGTGTTCATTGTCAAATTAAAGGTCACCCAATCGCTTGTGATTCAAAATATGGTTATGAAAACTTTGATGAGGATATGAAAAAACTAGGTCTTAAACGTTTGTTTTTACATGCGGCTAGTATTGAGTTTACGCATCCAAGTACGGATGAACGGATCAAAATAGAAGCACCTTTAGAGCATTCATTACAAAATCTACTTACCAAGTTAAAGTAACCTCCTTCATACCTGATGCTGAAATCAATTTCAGTATCAGGTTGCTACTTTTCATATTGAACCTAAAATTTTATGCAGTAAATAAGACAATAATCAATAAATTAAATAATGAGAAAATATGCACAATTATAAATTGGTGATTTTTGATTGGGACGGTACATTGATGGATTCTGTAGATCGCATTGTTTTTTCAATGCAAGCAACTGCAATCGCATTATCCTTTGAACTACCTAGTTATGACACAGCTAAACAAATTATAGGCTTAAGCTTACCTAAAGCTATTTTTACTTTATTCCCAAACGCCAATGAAGAACAGATGCAATTGTTAACTGCTCAATATAAGCATCAATATGTCGCAGTCAATACTACACCCACGCCGTTATTTAAACATGCACTTGAATTGCTTGTGAATCTGAAACAAGAAAATAAATTATTGGCAGTAGCAACCGGAAAAGCTAGAGCAGGTTTACAGCGTGTTTGGCAGGATTCAGATACAGAACACTTTTTCCATGCTTCTCGTTGTGCAGATGAAAGTATTTCGAAACCAGATCCAGATATGATAAACAGCTTGTTGAAAGAATTAAATATTGAAAAACATGAAGCCGTTATGATTGGCGATACTTCATATGATCTCGAAATGGCACAAAGGGCAGGTTTAGATAGTATCGGGATTACTCATGGTGTGCATGACAATAAAGTTCTATCACAGTATCAACCAAGAGCTATTGTCGACTCGCTAGCTGAATTGTATATGTTATTGTTAAATAAACCCGTAAAACTTTAATACCTAGAAACCATGCTTTAACCGTTTTCATCTGTTCATAAAATGAAAACGGTACTCGCTAATTATGCAAAAGTAATGATTCAAACATTGTTAAGGCTTACTGCTCCTGTAAAACATCTAAACCTTGTTGTTTAAGTAAACTCACTAATCTTATTAAGGGTAAACCGATTAAGGTATTTGGATCATCACCAACGAGCTTTTCAAATAAGCAAATACCTAACCCTTCACTTTTAAAACTTCCGGCACAATTATAAGGTTCTTCAGTATTCAAATATGCTGTAATTTCTTGTTCTGATAATTCTTTGAAATGTACAGTGAATAATTCGACTAAAGAGATGCTTTTTCCTGTTGAACTGTCATAAACACATAAACCTGTGTGAAACTCTACAGCTTTACCACTGAAACTGGTGAGTTGTTTTAAGCCATTTTC
>CAJWBY010000110.1 GCA_913020705.1 uncultured Colwellia sp. | reverse complement strand
TTTTCACTTAAAAATTTAGTCGCCGCATCAGGTGATGCAGGTAATTTCAAACCAACTTCAGTGTCAAAAACAACCCTCGCAGCACTTGAACAAAGTACATAAATTTGAACGTTAGCCGCCACCAAACATTCGATTAAACGCAATGCGTAAGCGGAACCTGATGCTCCGGTTATTGCTACTGTAATTTTTTCTTTGAATTCACTCATGCTTACGCCTTGTTTCCCAATGCTATTAATAATTTATTGTGAACATCACCAAAACCACCATTACTCATCACAACGATGGTATCGCCAACCTGAGAATTCCCCACAATGTTAGTCACTAAAGCCTCAATGTTAGTCTCAACAAAACAAGGTTGTTTACAGTCTTGAATAAGTGCCTCAATCGACCATTTGACTTGTTCACCTTGATACAAATACACGACATCGGCTTGTGATAACGAAGCTGGCAGTGTGTCTTTATGAATGCCCGATTTCATTGTATTCGATCTGGGTTCCAATACAGCAATAACACGACGAGACTTGTTACCTTTAATATCGACGCTTACATTCGCTTTAACGCCAGCCAATGTTTTAGCGATAGCTGTTGGGTGATGCGCAAAATCGTCAAAGACACGAATTTCGTTCACTTCACCGCGAAGCTCTAAGCGTCGCTTGGTATTGATGAATTCCGCTAGTGCGTCAATAGCTACATGACTCGGAACGCCAGCATGTCGAGCTGATGCTATAGCCATTAATCCGTTATCGATATTAAAGTCGCCGATTAAATTCCACTTTACTGTTCCTTGGATGTCACCTTTGAAACGCACGATAAATTCACTACCATCTGCAATAACCTTTTCTGCATGCCAACCATCATTGCGTGTTTCATCTTCAACGCTAAACTCTGTGGGTGTCCAACAACCTTGCGCTAAGGTTTCGGTAATAGCAGATTCATTTTTCGGTGACAATACTAATCCGTTGCTGGGCACCATACGAATCAGATGATGAAACTGACGTTGAATATCTGACAAATCATTAAAAATATCAGCGTGATCAAATTCCATGTTATTAATCACCAACGTGCGTGGTCGGTAATGCACAAACTTTGAACGCTTATCAAAAAAAGCGGTGTCATATTCATCGGCTTCAATAACGAAAAATGGTGCATCTCCTAAACGCGCAGAGCAGTCAAAATTCTGTGGAACACCACCAATCAAAAAGCCTGGTTTCATATGGGCGTATGCTAAAATCCATGCAACCATAGAGCTGGTAGTGGTCTTGCCATGAGTGCCTGAAATAGCAAGTACCCAACGGTCTTTTAATACATTATCCAATAACCATTGTGGCCCTGAAGTGTATGCAATATTTCTGTCAAGTACATACTCCACCATCACATTGCCACGAGACATCGCATTGCCAACAATCACTAAATCAGGTTCATCCTTGAGATGTTCAGTTAAGTAACCCTGTTTTAACTCAATACCTAATTGTTCGAGCTGCGTGCTCATTGGCGGGTAAACATTCGCATCGCAACCTGAAACACGATGGCCAAGCTGTTTTGCAATGGCTGCAATCCCCCCCATAAATGTGCCACAAATACCTAAAATATGAATATGCATGTAATGTCCGTTAAAGCTCTGGTGCCCTTGTCTTTCTATGACAGCCAGTAAAATAAATAAGATCAAAATAATGACTGATAATATACCTGATCATAAAGAAAAAAGGCATTGCAATGCTTTGTTAATTTAGTAAGTATGCACACTCACTCATAAATAAAGGACATAGCAGTGGTATCACCTTCACTACAATCACTCCATATTTACCCTATTAAATCAGCCGCTGGCATTTCTTTATCAAACAGTTGGGTTGATGATTTTGGCTTGAGCTTTGACCGACGCTTTGTAATAACCGATGCAAGTGGACAGTTTATAACTGCTCGCACTGAGCCAACACTTTGTCTTATCAAGGTAAATTTGTCTGAACATGGTTTAGTGTTAATAGCACCTGATATGCCTGCACTACACATTAATTATCAAAAACTATCGCAAACATATAAAACTGTCACCGTATGGACAGATGACATAGAGGCACAGTATGGTCATGATGATTACGATTTATGGTTTAGCCAATATTTGAATAGACCTTGTCAGTTACTTTATTTTGGTGAGCATTCTCAGCGCCTTGTAAGTAATAGCCAGAAGCAAGTAGCCTTTGCAGACGGCTATCCACTATTACTCATTTCACAAGGATCCCTAGACGATTTAAACAGTAAAATGTCTTCGTCATCAAATGAAAAAATAAGCATGTCGCAGTTTCGCCCTAATATTGTGGTTGATAATTGCGAAGCCTTTGCCGAAGACTCTTGGCAGCACATTCGTATAGGCGAAGTTGAATTTGAAGTGGCTAAGCCTTGTTCGCGCTGTATTTTTACGACCATTAACCCGCAAAATGCAGAAGTTCATCAGAAACAAGAACCACTTAATACATTAAAAAATTACCGACAAGTTGCCAGTGGTGATGTGATGTTTGGGCAAAACTTAATTGCCCTTAATCAAGGAAGCATAAAACAAGGTGATGAAGTCGTTATTTTAAAAAAACAATCTTCTCCTATATTTATCAAAAAACCTTCAGCTAAAGAGAGCCAAGCACAAACTGTGCATAACTTAACCTCCAATAAGGAAGTAAATAATATGTCTGCAAAAAAAGTGAATTTAGACTTTGACTCATGGAAGAAAAATTTCACCGGTAACACCAAAGACACAATTTTAGAACAAGGTGAAGCTGCTGGTATGCTTCTACCTTATTCATGCAGAGGTGGCATGTGTGGTCGTTGCAAAATCAAGTTAAAAAGTGGTGATGTAAGACAACTAGCCACTGACGGTTTAAGCGCAGAAGAAAAAGAACAAGGGTTTGTTTTAGCCTGTAGCTCTGTTCCTCAATCTGATTTAATTCTAGCTAAAAGATAATCTGTATCATCATTATTTGAAAAGTATTATTGTTCTAATTCACATTTAACCCTTTGCAAAGTAATAGAAGTTTTTTGCCTCCTATGGCAAACATTTATAAACACTTTTATTACTTTGCCTAATTCACTACTTTTATTATTTCTTTCTTCATTTCTCACTCTTTATAGCACTTTATTCTTTGATGTAAATCAAAAGAAACAGCTCCTTGTGCAACACAAAATAACAACTTGATATAAATCAAACTTTACATATTGGCAAAGTGACAAAATTAGCCCATAGATTATTTCAAACGAAATAAAAACAAATTAACAGAATATAAAATAAGCACTCAGTGTTGATTGATTCAAATAATCTCCTTAAGAAGTGTCGAACGCTCAACAACAAATACATAAATGAAAGACATAGGACAAATGATGAAATTCACTAAAACAAAATTATCTCTCGCTTTAATTGCTACTTCAGTTATTTCTGCACCATTTGCAATGGCAAATGATTCAGACTTGGCTTCAGCGCTTACAGATGGAAAATTATCAGCAAACGTTAACCTGCGTTATGAGTCTGTAGAACAAAATAATGCAGCCAAAGATGCCGATGCATTAACTTTACGAACACGTTTAAACTACACAACAGGCACTTTTAATGGTTTTTCTGCTGCTGTTGAACTTGAAAACTCTACGGCACTTGTTGATGACTATAAAGATGCTATCGGGCACGGCAATGAATATTCTGTCGTGGCAGATCCAGATCACACCGAGCTTGACCAAGGCTATATTGCTTATAAAGAGGGCAAATTATCAGGTAAAATTGGTCGTCAGGTGATTACTATGGATAATCATCGTTTTGTTGGTCATGTTGGCTGGCGTCAAGATAGACAAACGTTTGATGCATTTACGTTAGGTTACCAATTAAGTGAAGCGACTAAAGTATCTTATGCTTATTTAACAAAACGTAACCGTATTTTTTCTGATGAAAAAGACGTCGATTCAAAAGATCACTTAGTAAACATTTCACACAAGCTCTCTGCTGGTAAACTTACAGGTTACGCTTACCTATTAGAAGAAGATAAGACTGGTGGCGCTGAAGTTAATACGTTCGGTATTCGTTACGCTGGTGCAACAAAACTCGGCGAAAACAAAATAACTTACTCAGCTGAATTTGCACAACAAGATAATGACACGGCTGATAAGTCTGCAAACTATTTTGCAGTAGAAGCAGGAACTCAAGTAGCAAACTTAAATGTTAAAGCGGGTTACGAGCTGCTGGGTTCTGATAACGGCGAGTATGGTTTTGTCACTCCACTAGCAACATTACATAAATTCAATGGCTGGGCTGACCAATTTTTAGGTACACCAAATCAAGGCTTGCAGGATATATATGTATCGGTCGGTGGTAAGTTGGCTGGCGGTTCATGGAAAGTTATTGCTCACGACTTTTCAGCTGATAAAGCTTCAAGCACAGTTGATGACTTAGGCTCTGAAATTGATGCTGTATATTCAAAAGCGATCAACAAAACATTTAAAGCGGGTATCAAATATGCTTCATACAGTGCAGGCGATATTAACGTTGATACTGACAAAGTTTGGGTTTGGTTAGAAGCAAAATTCTAAATGTAGAGTAAGATTTAAAATAATCTTAACCACATAATTTAATTATAATAAAAGGGATAAACGAAAGTTTACCCCCTTTTTTATGTATAAAAAATACCATGTAAGTCTCAACTGCGAAGATTAAAATATAAAATAATACGTGTATTGTCATATACCAACGATTAGAATAGCCGCGATTATTACTGCTCTATTCAAGGTACTATTTTGTTATTAATGCTCGACAATTACGACTCTTTCACTTTTAATTTAGTGCATTATTTCCAAGCACTAGGTCAAGAAGTCGTGGTCGCACGTAATGACCAAATTACGCTAGCTGAAATAAGTAAATTATCACCTCAATATATTGTCATATCTCCAGGGCCATGCTCACCAGATGAAGCTGGTTTATCTTTAGAAATAGTTAAACACTTCGCCGGAAAAGTTCCTCTTTTAGGTGTTTGTCTAGGACATCAATGCATAGCCCAGCATTATGGTGCAACCGTAGAAAAAGCACACAAAGTTATGCATGGAAAAACCAGCAAAATAAACCATGTAAAAAGTGGATTATTCCACGAGTTAAATAATCCATTAACAGTGACTCGTTATCATTCTCTAATTGTAAATAAAGACACTTTACCTGATTGCCTCGAAGTTACAGCGTGGAGCACAGATGAAAAGGGTAAAAAACATGAGATTATGGCGTTAACTCACAAAACATTACCGATTGCTAGCGTGCAGTTTCATCCTGAATCCATTTTGACGGAACAAGGAATGATACTATTGAAGAATTTTCTAACCCACTTTTAAATAAAATAATTAAAAACTTAAATAAGGCGAGTAATCTCCTCCGTTATCCCTCATACTTTCGAGAATATCGCCGATAAATCATATTAACTTCAATTTTTTTGGAAAAAACGCTCTAGCTCATGCAGATATTTGAAAACAACGACATAGTTGCCCCACTATACAGAAGAGCGATGAGCATAGTGATCAGTAAAGAGTTTGCTGAACAGCAAAGTGGAAAAGTTGCTGTAGCGTCACATCAAAATAGTGAACAGTCAAATAGACGCAGAGAATTACTTGCGGTTGAAGAAGAATCAAAAAAGAATAAAATAATTAAAGCCCACGGAGAAAGTTTTTTCACAGACCAAGTCATGTCTAAATTCTTCGCGCATGTAAATGTTGAAGTAAACAAGAAGTTTGATAACAAAGAAGATCTCTACAACAGTATATTAAAAATAGAAGATGCCGCACCGAGTATCATGGAAATACTTTCAGTTCGCGCCGCTTCAATTAACCGTATAATTCCTTTAGTAAAGTCATTGCCTTGGTTAGCTGATGAACTAATAAAATTAGTCAATAAGCCACAATATCGAAAACGCGCTGATGTACAAGTAACAGACGCAAGTTTAGCGTTAAGCTACATAGGCTTAGACAATTTGAAGTTAGTCATGCCAACCTTTATGCTTAAACATTGGTTGCCAAATAGCACCGCGCCTTATGCTTTAATGAAAAGAAAGCTTTGGAATGACAGTTTAGCTATTGCGATGTCTTCATCGGTGTTAGCTAAAAAAGCAGGTATGGATGAGTTTTCCGCTTTTGCTGCTGGTATGTTTAGTAATTTAGGTATGCTTGCTGTGTCTCGTTGTTTTTTAACAACTTATAGTGAACTACATACGGCAGAGCTAAAAGAAGCTTATGAAAATAAAGATAAGAAGCTTCACGATACACTGGTTAGCTTTGACGCTTCTCCTGAATTATTACTGGAACAAATAGTAACGCGAAGCAGTAAAATATCCGCTGACTTAGTTGAACTAATGCGCCTAGATAGGTTGCGTATTACCGAGACTATATTTGACCTTGCGTATACAGAAACGTTAGAAAAAATGTGTCCGTTGGCTCAAATTGTCGCCAAAGCAAAAGCTTATGTTGCTTATAGAAGTTTAGCGAAAGATGACTTAATCAGTACCGACGAAGCAAAACTTTTATTAACAGCTGTTGGGATCACCTCATCAGAAATAAGCATATTAAAGAAAAGCGACATAGATCACATAAAACTAAATTTTAAATAGTTAAAAATAATTTTGATTATTTATGAAAAGTTGAACTACTGCAAATACAGCAATAAGTAAGCTACTTAACGAGCAATCCCGTCAATAAACTCTTCAAACACACTTAATATAGTTATTCATCTATACTGAATAAAACCTGACAACCCTTTGTTTTATAAGGGCTGTAGTCTTTTCAAACGAGACAAAGCTACTTTTTCATGTCATACTCTCCGCCTGATTTTTGGCAATATTATTTTTTTATCTGCTAAAATTTACACTAATATTAGGTTTTTATTTGCTAAATTTTTTAGTGATAAGACCAAAGTCACTGCAAAGCAGTGTCCAATAACTTGAGGAGTAAATAATGACTAACCATTTTCCAGTAGGCCGTGAATTATTCGATGACGTAATGGTACCTAACTATGCACCATCAGCGGTAATCCCTGTACGTGGTGAAGGCTCTCGAGTTTGGGATCAAGAAGATCGTGAATATATCGATTTTGCTGGCGGTATTGCCGTTAACTGTTTAGGCCATTGTCATCCAGCATTGGTTGGCGCATTAAAAGACCAAGCAGATAAAATTTGGCATTTGTCGAACGTTATGACTAATGAACCAGCATTACGTTTAGCTAAAAAAATGGTTGATAATACTTTTGCTGACAAGGTTTATTTTGCAAATTCAGGCGCTGAAACAAACGAAGCAGCTCTTAAGCTTGCACGTCGTTGGGCACTTGACGTTCACGGCGCAGACAAAACACAAATCATCGCTTTCAACCAAGGCTTCCACGGACGTACATTCTTCACGGTAACTGTTGGTGGTCAAAAAGCTTATTCTGACGGTTTCGGTCCTAAGCCTGGCAATATTGATCACGTAGATTACAACGATCTTGAAGCATTAAAAGCCATTATGTCTGACAAAACTTGTGCTGTAATGATTGAACCATTACAAGGTGAAGGCGGTTTAGTTTCTCCAACTCAAGACTTCATTCAAGGTGTTCGTGATCTTTGTGATGAACACAACGCATTATTAATTTTTGATGAAGTACAAACAGGTGTTGGCCGTACTGGCGATTTATTCGCATACATGGGCTTGAATGTTGTACCGGACATCTTAACGTCTGCTAAAGCATTAGGCGGCGGTTTCCCAATTGGTGCAATGATCACAACAACTGAAATTGCTAAACACCTTAAAATCGGTACTCACGGCAGCACTTATGGTGGTAACCCATTAGCGTGTGCGGTAGCTGAAGCTGCATTTGACACTGTTAATACACCAGAAGTTTTAAACGGTGTTACTGAAAAAGCTAAAATATATGTAGATGGCTTAAATGCAATTAACGCTAAATACAACGTTTTCAAAGAAATTCGTGGTAAAGGCTTATTAATTGGCGCTGTTTTGAATGAAAGCTATACTGGCAAAGCTAAAGAATTTTTAGTGGCAGCAATGGCAGAAGGTGTTATGACCTTGGTTGCAGGTGCTAGCATCATTCGTTTTGCTCCATCTCTTGTTATACCTGATGCTGATATAACTGAAGGTTTAGCACGCTTCGAAAAAGCAGTTGCAAAATTAGCAAAATAATAATTGTTTAGATAATTTGATAAGACAATTGCACCATTGAAATTGTAGTTAATACGTAAAATATAACTACAATTTCATTTTCTTTGTAAAAACTGAGATTTTTCTATGATTATTATACGCCCTATTCAAGCAAGCGATTACGACTCTTTGCATCGTATTGCGATAGAATCAGGACACGGTTTTACATCACTACCGGTCAATGAAGGTTTATTAAGACAACGTATCGCTCATTCTGAAGACTCTTTTAATAAAGACGTCTCATCACCAGGTAGTGAAGGCTATTTGTTTGTGATGGAAGATACGGAGACTGGCAGCGTTGTTGGTACAAGTGGAATTGAAGCCGCTGTTGGTTTAGAAGATGCATTTTACCATTACCACCTAGGTAAGGTTGTTCATAACTCTCGTGAGTTAGGCATTTATAATACCGTAGAAACATTATCACTGTGTAACGACTACACGGGTACATCAGAAATTTGTACACTCTTTTTAGGTGAGAGCCATCGTAAAAATAAAAATGGACGTTTTTTGTCTCGTTGTCGATTTTTATTCATGGCTGAGCATCAAGAACGTTTTGCAGAAACTGTCATCGCTGAAATGCGTGGCATTTCTGATGAAGAAGGAAGCTCACCTTTTTGGAATTGGTTAGAGGAACATTTCTTCTCTATGGATTTTCCAACAGCTGATTACTTAACAGGTATTGGTAAAAAAGTGTTTATCGCAGAATTAATGCCAAAGCATCCTATATATGTAAGTTTACTAAGTAAAGATGCACAGAAAGTTATAAATGAAGTACACCCGAAAACATTACCTGCACTGCGTTTATTAGAGGCCGAAGGGTTTGCTCGTCGTGGTTATGTTGATATTTTCGATGGCGGACCAACAGTAGAAGCACAGACATCTTTAGTAAAAACAGTACGCAATAGTGAAAGGTATCAAGTGATCATTGGTGATATTGACTCCAACGACAACTTTATTATTTGCAACACTAAGGTTTCAGGCTTTAGAGCGGTTCAAGCGCCTGTATCAGTAAGAGCAACAGCAGAACAAGTCGTCATTTCTCCCGACGTTGCTGATGCACTGCAAGTTAAAGAAGGTGACTTTGTACGATTAGTACAAAATTAAATTTAGTTAAGTTAGATTTAACGTTAATTTTCTGAGAATCGTTAAATTTCATTTAATTAATAATACTGAAGTAATTATAAGTTCACCATGTAAATTCATTCATCATTACATGGTAACGTCGCATAGTATAAGGACAAAAAAATGTCACAAGCAATACAATTAATTAATGGTCAATGGCAAGTTGGTTTAGGTCATGAAGTTAGCTCTGTAAACCCTGCTCGCAACGAAGTTATTTGGCATGGTCAATCAGCTTCAAAAGAACAAGTTAATACTGCAGTGGAAAGTGCGCGTTCGGCATTTGAGTCATGGGCAGATATGGATATTGAAGCTCGTATTGCTGTTACAGAAAAATTTGCAGTATTATTAGGTGAAAATAAAGAAGCGCTTGCAATTACTATTGCGCAAGAAACAGGAAAGCCACTTTGGGAAACACGCACTGAAGTGGGTGCAATGATGGGTAAAATAGCTATTTCTGTTAAAGCAAATAGTGAACGTACGGGAACTGTTGAAAATCCAATGCCGGGCGCTAAAGCATTTATTCGTCATAAGCCACACGGTGTTGTGGCTATTTTTGGCCCTTACAACTTCCCAGGTCATTTACCTAATGGTCACATTGTTCCTGCATTAATCGCTGGTAACACTGTTGTATTCAAGCCAAGTGAATTAACGCCAAAAGTTGCCGAAGAAACCTTGAAGCTTTGGTTGCAAGCGGGTTTACCTAATGGCGTTATAAATATGGTACAAGGGGAAGTAGAAACAGGTAAAGCACTTGCTTCTCACCCACAAATTGATGGCTTATTTTTCACAGGTAGTTCTACAACGGGTCATTTGCTACACGAACAATTTGGCGGTCAACCTGGTAAAATTCTAGCGTTAGAAATGGGCGGAAACAACCCGTTAATCGTAAAAGATGTTACCGATATGAATGCAGTTGTACATGATATCATTCAATCAGCATTCGTTACTACGGGTCAACGTTGTACCTGTTCAAGACGCTTGTTTATTGAATCTGGTGCTCAAGGCGATGCAATTATTGCAAAACTTATTGAAGCGACAAAAGCGATTAAAATTGGCTACTTTGATGACGAAGAACAACCTTTTATTGGTTCTATGATTTCTGAAAAGGCCGCTTTAAGTTTAGTTGCCGCACAACAACAATTACTTGATTTAGGTGCTCATTCATTAGTTGAAATGAAGCATTTAGAAGTAGGTACTGGTTTTATTTCTCCTGGAATTATTGATGTAACATCACTTGATGCAATGCCTGATGATGAACATTTCGGACCACTATTAAAAGTTTACCGTTATAGTGACTTTGACGCTGCAATCAATGAAGCAAACAATACTTCATTTGGTTTATCTGCAGGTTTATTAAGTGACAGTGAAGATTTATATAATCACTTTTTCCGCAGAATACGTGCTGGTATCGTTAATTGGAACAAGCCAATTACCGGAGCAAGTAGTGCAGCACCATTTGGTGGTATTGGCGCGAGTGGTAATCACCGAGCTAGTGCATTCTATGCAGCCGATTATTGTGCTTACCCTGTAGCATCAGTTGAAGCGCCTAAAGTATCATTACCAGCAACGTTAAGCCCTGGCTTAAGCATCTAGCTCACTTTATAGCAATGCATACTAATAACCCAATAATAAAAGCTGGGCTTCGTCCCAGCTTTTTTAAAAATATAGACCAAATCTAACAATTCATTCTGAATAGTTAGCAGTTACACGCATTCAAAACAATACTTTGTCAATGAACGTCTTTCTATAACTATTCATGAGTAACTAATTAAAACATACTTAGGATATTTACATGACTGATACCATATCGAACCAGCACCAACAAGTTACAGACTTGTTTTCGAACATCTGGAAAAATTACATTGAAGTTACCCCTTCTGCACACAAGATCCATCAATTACTTAGCTCTGGTAAAGATTTAATCAATGACCATGTTGCTTATCGTACTTTTGATACGGCTAAAGTTAATTTAGATAAGCTTGCTGCTATCTTGATAAATCTTGGATATAAGCATTCTGGTGATTATGATTTTTCAAGTAAAAAATTAAATGCAAAACATTTTGAACATAGCGATGCTACTTTGCCAAAAGTGTTTATTAGTGAGTTACGAGTTGCCGAATTTTCAGTTGAAGTTCAGACCATTATTGAAACAATGGTTGACGCTATAGATGAGTCAGCCATTGCAGACCAAAGCTTCTTGTATTCAGGTACACATTGGCAAGTAAGTAAAGAAGACTATCAAACATTGTTAGCCGAAAGTGAATATGCTGCTTGGGTTGCTGCTTGGGGCTACCGTGCAAACCACTTTACGGTAAGCATAAATCACTTAGAGAACTATAACTGTATTGATGAAGTAAATACTGTAGTTAAAGCAGGTGGTTTTCTCTTAAACACAACCGGTGGTGAAGTAAAAGGTGATGCCATTGTTAAACTTGAGCAATCCTCAACAATGGCTGACAAAGCCACTGTTAAGTTTTCAGATGGTGAAGCGGAAATTCCAAGCTGTTTTTATGAATTTGCGAAGCGTTACCCTCTAGATTGTGGAAATCTTTACTCCGGTTTTGTTGCAGCTTCTGCAGATAAAATATTTGAAAGTACTAACGCAGCTTAATGTAATTTAACTAACGGTTAATTTTAAATTAAGTCATATAAACGGTCTTTAATATGAATCCTAAATGTATTCTAGGCCGATTTACTGTTTTATCCTCACCTTCTCTTTATTTAATGCTGAGAGCATTGAAATAGAAAACCTTTATCACTAAATCAAAAACAGGAAGAGTTTTTTTAATGGTCTTCCAGTAGCGATTAGATAACTCAATCGAAATATCCATACCTTGTAATACCTCAAACTACTGACAATTAAATGAAAATTGTAATTAATCTTCTGAGGCTAAAAGATTACATCTTCTAAATTAATTATCCCTATTTTACGTTATTTTCCAAATTATATGTTTATATTTAGTGGGCGGCATCACAGACAACACAAAAATTTGTTAACATAGCTTAATATAAAAATCTTGTTCGAAATAATATAATATTTAATAAAAAATATAAATCACAAGGTAGATTGATATTTTTCATTATTGAGGGATCGTAGTGGCTATTAAAAACAACTTATCACAATCAATTGAAAATATAATTCACTTACTCAATATTCGACAATATACGAAAGCAAATTCATTAATTGAACAATATATCTCTTCTAGCACCGCAAACCATAATCTATGGCACTTAAAAGCAGTTGCATTAAAAGAATTAGGCCACATAGAATTGTGTGAAGAAGCGCTAAAAAAATCGCTGGAAATATCTCCAGGTTTTATGCCTGCTTTAATGAATTTGGCACAATTATATAAATATAAAAATGAAATAGATTTAGCTATTGAAACCTATTTAAGCATCCTGAAAATATCTAGTTCTGATGCCAATGTATTATTTAATTTAGGTGTACTTTTAAATAAATCTAATAAATATGTCGAAGCAGAAATTTATCTACAAAAAGCCTTTAAGCTAAATAATCAAGATATAAACATTAAAATAGCATTAGGTCAGTCATACCTAAACCAAGAGAAGTTCGAATTAGCTATTCGACTTTTTGATCAAGTACTTGTAAAAGATAATAATAATTTAGCCGCATTAAATAATAAAGGTATTGCTCTAAGAAAACTTTGCAGATGGAAAGAGGCTATAGAATCTTTACAGTTGGGTTTAAACGTAGCCCCGAATCAAATTGAATTAATTAAAAATTTAGCCAGTTGCTACACACTCACCGGAGATTTATCTAAGAGTAAATTATTGTATAAAAAAGCGCTCAATCTATCACCATTAGATCTAGATGCACACCACTGGTTAAATCAACTTTTATGGGAACAAAAAGATCCCGAATTTTTAGATTCATACCGAAAAGCAATAAGTTCAACAAATAATTCTAACCAATTAATGTTAAGTCTAGGACATAAACTTTATTTAGCTGGTGAGCATAAAGAAGCTAGAGAGACTCTACAAAAATCTTTAAGAATAAATAACAATCACGCTCCCACATTGATAAAATTAGGTGTTGTTCTCAGGGAGCTAGAAGAGTTTGAACTATCTCAACAGTACTTAACTAAAGCAGCAGCTATTGATAATAGTTACTTAGCTCAGGAAGAGTTAGGAATAAGTCATTTGTGTTTAAATCAACCTCTAAAAGCGATTAAAATATTTGATCTGCTCATTGGTGACTCACCTCATTTACAAGGTTGTTTAGCCTATAAAGCCACTGCATTAAAGTTACTAAAGAGTGCTGAATATGATTACTTATGCAACTATGAACACGTATTAGTGACACAAATAGCGGCTCCTGAAGGTTACTTAAGTATAGAAGACTTTAACAATGATTTAGTTTTAGCATTACGTAGTTATCACTTTGGCAAAACTAACCCACTTGATCAGTCATTAGTTACAGGAAGTCAAACATCTGAAAAACTTTTTGATTATCATGTACCAATATTTCAACAGCTAAGAAAAAGCTTTAGGGCACAAGTCTTAGACTTTTTGGCTACGCTACCTAAAGATGATAAACATCCGCTTTTATCTTTGAATACTGGCGATTATACCGAAACAGATACATGGTCTGTAATCTTAAAAAATTCTGGCTTCCACAAAAACCATCATCATCCTGCAGGTTGGTATAGTGGTTCATATTACGCCAAACTCCCTTCAATAATAACGGACCCTACGGAAAAACAAGGTTGGATTAAGTTTGGGCAACCTGGCTTTAAAATGCTTTGTCAACCGAAGGAAGATAAGATAATAGAGCCTAAAGAGGGAATGTTAATTCGCTTCCCATCTTACTTTTGGCATGGAACTATACCTTTTAAAAGTGATCAAGAACGAATTACTGTATCTGGCGATATAGCGCCTATTTAAGTCAAAAACTAGGGTGTTTCATTTATTCCCGTATTCAAATGCTATTGTACCTTGATCTTATTAAACGTAGTTCATTGCATTGTCGTTTATAAGTAGAACAAGCATACAAGTGTATATTCATTTAAATTCTCCTACATAAATATGAATTTTTATGTAGTCATTTAAATGAAATGACTTTAAACTTAAATCCTGTTTGTAAATATTAACACTCATAAATGTTACTTTTATTTACAAACATCAAATACATTAATTTATAGAAAGAAAATATTTGTTATATTTTAGGCTTGGAAATAAGCGTATGACTATTATTTTAGGTCATAATCAAATATGACAATATAAACATCAAATAAGGAATAACGATGAAGTACAAAACAATAATATTTTTAATGGTTGCAGCCCAATTTTTATCTGCTTGTTCAGGAAAGCCTGAAAGCTCTAAAGAAGCTCTTGCATCTAATGAAGATGGTAAAATATGTAAATATGAAAAAACGACGGGTAGTCGAATTGGTACTAAAATATGCAGAACTCCACAGCAAATTGAAATTGAAAAAGAAAAAGCTCAAGATGCTATGAAACGCCTTACAAGAGGTCAGATGAAGTCGGGTAAATAATCATAAAGACTGCATTTCAAATGATCCCAAATTTTATTTGGGATCAATATTTAAACGTTTGTTAATGATTTATAAAGGTTGATATTACCAAGAAACTTAATTCTATTCAGGTCTTATTACCTATCTTCAAAGTATTCTCGAAGTACTAAAGATTGATTAACATAGTTATTTCTTTTACCTGAACTTGAACGGTATAATGGTTCTCTAACTTGCCAAATACTTGCCGTTTTCACTTTGTTTTTTACGTTGTAAAAGTTCAGACAATTATCATTCCAATCTAGCTCTAAACTCTTTAACAAAGACCTAACTTCAACATTAAAATCATCAATTAATACATCATAATCAATAGTAAAAATATCATCTGGAAATATAGACCTCCAGTGATTTACTAGTTTTTCATGCTCTTGATAATAATGAGCACTATCAGATAAGTTTACGGCATAACTTTGAGATTTATCTAAACGACAAAAGTATAACGATAAACAATTATCAATTGGGTGTCTTTTAGTAAAAATTATTTTTGCCTTTGGAAATAAACTCTTTATTAAACCAATATATAAAAAGTTATCTGGCCTTTTATCTGTAACATATGCTGAATCTGGAAACTTATCTCTTAGATCTAAAATATAATTATTCGCTATCTTTTTAAACGTATCTTCTGAAATGTTTAACAGTTGATTAGGAAATGGTGATATATTTTTTCTAATTAAAGAAGGAAAGTAATCTAATTCGCCACCCGCACATATATCTGGGTGAGATGCTAATATTTGCTCAATCAAAGTTGAGCCAGAGCGGAACATACCACAGATAAAAATAGGACTTTCATCCGAGACTTTGTCGAAGTTATCAAACCAATTTTTATTAAAAAAACTGATCAGGTTATTTATTTCGTTTTCGTGATTTTTCTTATCGTATCTAATCCCAGAAGCTACTTCTAGCTTGTTCGCATCATCGAAATAAATAAATGCTTCTTCAAACGCGTCAAATTGGTTAAACGCTTTCCCCAGTGCATAATTCAAATTAATTTTAGTTGTTCTATCAACGGTTATATCACACAGCCCTGCTTGCATTTGTGCGATTAAACCATCAGATTTTTCAGTAAATTTTTTAGCTGATGATAACCAAAAGTTCATTTTAGGATGTATATCTTCGTTATCATCTACAGATGAGACTAAAACAGGTCTAATTTTATCAGTTCCTGTGCTCTGTCCAAATACAGGAGTGCTGCATTGTGAACAAAAGAATCTGTGCATCTTATTACCAGAGTCTGCATCAGTTTGATAGGAAGAAATATTACCTTCTGCCACCATGGCTTTAACAGGAACAAACATCACGGTCACATAAGGTGCACCTGATTGTTTCTGGCAAATCTTGCAATGACAATTTCCTACGGCTATAGGTGCTTCAACATGTATCTTGTATCTAACTTTTCCACATAAACATCCACCTTCTATCATATATTAATCTCCTTTTCTAGGTTTTCCTGGTTTCCCATCATCATTAACAGAAAACAAAAGAAAAGTTATAGCAACTGCTAGAAAAAACCAAATAATTAGATT
>CAJWBY010000109.1 GCA_913020705.1 uncultured Colwellia sp. | reverse complement strand
ATGAGATCCTATATAAATTTACACATCCCATTTCCTAATGAGTCACTAGGTCTTGAAGTGTATCCGTAGTGACTATAGAAGCTTTCTTTTCCTTTTGCGGCTAACAGTCCGATTGTTGAACCTTTCTTGGCGACGTCTGATAAATAACGTTCAATTTCAGTCATCAAGGTACGGCCAATACCTTGTTGTTGATAATCAGGATCAACAACAAGATCTTGAATATAAAAGTACATAGAGCCATCACCGACTACTCGCCCCATGCCAATAATACTAGATTGATCACGAATGACTACATGAAATAATGAATTAACTAAACTATTTTTGGCCATTTCAACGTCTGTTTCTCCCCAGCCTATTTTATACCTCAATGCTATAAACTCTTCAATTGAAGGGCTTTCGAACAAAACATTGTATTTATTAAGATTCATTGCAATTCCCATTAAAACGGCTTTCTAAGTGAGTAAAAATTCGAAAAAACGGTTTATGATGCTATGATTTTGAAAAAACTAATAGACGATTATTAGCAGGCATCGCCTGATCGTCAATTAAGGTAAGACCCGCTGAATTTGCTAGCAATAAAATTTCTTCTATATTTCGAATACCACTGTCTACATCTCTTTCTTTTAGCCATAAATCAAAATTGGCGTTACTTTCACTACTGAACTTTCCTTCATAATTGAAGGGGCCGTATATGCAGACCTTAGCATTAGGTGCTAAATTTAACTTAATATCTTCGAAAAACTTAACCACCAATGCCCAACTGATTATATGAAGCGTATTAGCGGTGTATAATCCATCCACTGGCAGGTCACCTTTTGGCATCGACCACGTTTTGTCTAAATCAATAACGATGGGTCTTTGTACATTGGCACTACCTACTTCATCTAACCACAAATTAATACCTTGATGATTTATCGATAAATCACTGGTTTGCCACGTTAAGTGTGGTAATTGATGACCAAAGAAAACAGCATGTTGCCCTGTGCCTGAACCAATTTCTAGCACATGTTTATTTTCTGAAAATACGGTTGTCAAAATATCTAAAATAGGTCGTTTATTATTTTCGCATGCTTGAGAGAAAGGTTTATTCATCATATATAAATCTATTATTCGTCGGATTGTTTGAAAGGCAATAATTGCTGACATTGTTGTTGATACGTTAGCATATGTTCTTGCTCTTGTTGGCAAAAATCTTTAATTGCACCTCTGAATGCTTGATGTTTAATCCAATGGTAAGAGTGCGTTAATACAGGCTGGAACCCCCTCTGAATTTTGTGTTCACCTTGCGTCCCCGGATTAAAACTTTTTAGCTTTTTTTGAATGCAAAATTCAATACCGCGATAATAACAAAGTTCAAAATGTAAATTATTATATGGTTTAGTGCAGCCCCAATACCGGCCATATAATTTTTCATCGTCGTAGATAAAGAGTGCACAAGCAATATCTTCTTGACCATTACTGGCAATAATCAATAAGATATTATTGCTCATGCTAGATAATATTTGCTTAAAAAACTCATAACTCAAGTGCGGTTGGTGTCCCCTTTTCAAATAAGTAAGTTGGTAAGTTAAATAAAAAAACTTAAGGTCAGCTTCTGTAATTTCATCATTGGACAACTGACGAATACTAAGACCTTGCTGGGCTATCGACAGTCTTTCTTTACGCGTATTTTTTCTTTTACGCGAAGTAAAGGTATTCAAAAAATCATCGAAGCTCTCGTAATTATGATTAAACCAATGAAACTGAACTGTATTCCTTTGAAAAACATCTTCAGGTAAATCAGTTTTAATTTCATGACAATACAGAATATGCCAACTGTTAATATCTTCTTGTTCACAATGTTTGATTAATGGATCAAATAACTCTTCTACTCGTACTTGTGAAGAAAGCAATTTATCACTACTAACGGGAGTAAAAGGAATGGTAGCGACTAATTTAGGGTAATACTCTACGCCATTACGTTTAAAAGCATCGGCCCAATCCCAATCAAAAACATATTCTCCCCAAGAATGACTTTTCAGGTACATTGGCATTATGGCCGCAACTTCATTTTGAGAAGTTGCGACTAAATGATGAGGTTGCCAACCTTGTTTTCCACTTGCAGATTCGCTTTTTTCAAGTGCATCAAAAAAATCATAACGAAGAAAAGGACAAGGTGAATTATTTAAGTTATCCCAGTCGTTTATACTTATTTTGTCGATATTGTCGATGAAATTTATTTGCATGTTGCCATTCAATAGAAAATGTCTTTGCGGATGATGGTTGATTTTATATCACGTTAAACAAGTATTTATCGAGATTTGTATTTGAACTATTTGTCGCCCGTATAACAATTATCCCAGCAGCAAACTGAATCATCGTATCATAGGCATTGATAGACAGAGAAATAATCGCATAAGTGATGAATAATAAGACATCGAATATTATCAAATAAAACGCTCGAATATATTGTTCTATTTACCTTCTCGTTAGATCGAACTTAGCTAATCGTTCATCTCAAGTGCTTTAAAATCATTAATAAGATCGTCTATTTCATTATTGAATCGGTTACGTTGTTTTTTCGTTAAATTGTTCATAACGTAATGAAATATCTTAACTGATATATCACTATTTTTATCAGATAATTTTACATATTCATCAGACTTTAATAACTCTGGATTAGAGATAAGCTCCGTAAACATAACTTCATATTGCTGTTTACTTATGTCGATTGCTAAGGCTTGTTTAAAATCGGTGTGCCATTTTATGCGGTAATCCATTATGTGTTTAAAAGTCGATGATAACTCTTTTACAAAATTACACACTTCGGCTTTCTGATCTTGGTTTAATTTCCCTATCCACTTTTTGAACTGCTGTTGCCTTTGCTTACATGTTTCTTTGTACCATTCTTCTTTAGTAAGTTCATCGCGGTCTTCGATACGTTCTTTATTAACACTCTCAATTTCATCAATAACTTGCTGCCTTTGGTTTTCACTCAAAGTATCGATTAATGATATTAGTTGGGGTTTGGCTTGCTCTCTCACTACAAACCAATGATATTTAATGTTCGCTAAATGATCATAAATTTTTTTTTGCGAGATACCGGAATCAACTTGTTTTTTCAAAGCGGTGAGTTGCAAGTAGTATTCTCTCAACTGTGTTTTTCTATGCCAAGAATGAAGTTCATTAAATGAAATATCAAAAACCTTTTGCTGTTCTTGGTTTAGTGTCACGTAATCATCAAGATACCAATTACTCCACCAATCTAAATTGTTATAGATAAAACTAAAACTACATGCTGATAGAAAAAATGAACTAAAGACTACTAACAAGCCATTTTTAATATGTCGTTTCATATTACGCTTCCACTCATTTTATCTGTTATCTAAAATCACTTTGAAAAGTTACTTTTATTGAAAAAGTTATGATTAGCTTTTTATAAATTAATCATAATAACAGTCCACTAAAAAAACGAGTAGGCTGTTATTATGTAACGACTTAATAAGTAAACGCGATTACGATTTTACTTTATTAATGCCTTTGTTAATTAACCATCGCATATCGTTTTTGTAACGGACACAGTAACGCTTGATATCTTCCATAATCAAATAGTTTATCGGCACTAAAAATAGCGTAATAATCGTAGCAAATAAAATACCAAAACCTAGACTTACTGCCATTGGAATTAAAAACTGCGCTTGCGTACTTTTTTCGAATAATAAGGGCATTAAACCCGCGAACGTTGTTAACGAAGTGAGTATTACAGGCCTAAATCGTCTGCCACCTGCTGCATATACAGAATCAAATAAAGCAACTCCTTCAGCGCGTTTTTTATTAATATAATCCACGAGAACGAGAGAGTCATTAACCACAACACCGGATAATGCTAATACCCCCATTAAGCTTAATAAGGTTAAATTCATTCCCATTATCCAATGACCTATTACAGCGCCAACCATTCCAAAGGGAATAACTAACATTACAACGAGAGGTTGGGCATAACTTTTGAAAGGTATTGCGAGCAAAATATATATCACAAGTAACAAGCCATACAGTCCAAATTTTAATTCATTAGAAGACTCTTTCTGATCTCTTGCTTCTCCCGCCATTTCATAGTTCATACCAGGATAACTGCTAATAGCTTTTTGTAAGAATTCTTCCAATTCTTTTTGAACAGCAGATAAGTCCCCTTGCTCTTTATCGAAATCGGCGGTAACAGAAAGCGTGCGTTGACGATCAATACGCAAAATACTTGATGGACTTAAACCAGGTACAATGTCAGCAATTTGCCATAAAGGAACTTCTTGGCGTTCCGCAACTCTGATCATCATCTGTTCTAATGTTTCAATCGACTGCCTTGCAGAAATAGGATATCTCACCATCACACGCACTTCTTCACGTCCACGTTGAATACGCTGAACTTCAAAGCCATAGACCGCTTGACGAACTTGCCTAGCGACCATATTTAAATTAAGCCCAAGTAAAGTGGCTTCGGGTTTAAGCTTTAATTGTAATTCTTCTTTTCCATCCGACATAGAATCTTCAACATCGGAAATCGCCGTAAACTCAGATAGTTTATCTTTGAATTTATCGCCTAACTCAGCTAAATCATCAGCATTTTTACCCCGTAATTCAATGTTTATTGCGGGTCTACTCCAACCTATTTCAGCACGGTAATTAAGCTGTTCAGCCCCAGCTACTTGACCCACCATTTTACGCCACTCGGCAACGAGTTGTTGTGTACCAATTTCTAAACTACGTAATTCTGGAGGAATAGTTTCAACACGAACACGACCTGTAGTTGAATTACGGCCTCCACTGATAGAATAAATGTTCTTTATGATTGACTCGCCTGATTCTGGATCAATATATTTTTCCTGTAATAACTGCGCTTGTTTAGTCATGTGAGCAACAATTCGATCTGTACTTTCAAAAGCAGTTCCCGCTGGCATTGTTAGGGTTGCTGTTGCTACCTCGCTTTGTACACGTGGGAAAAAAACAAATTTTGTTTGTCCACTCGACAATGCACCAATCACAATAAACAGTGACGACAACATGATAGCAAGTGTGGCATAACGCCAGCGAAGGGCTAATGCTAGTGCCGGTTGGTATACTCTGGCTATAAAGGTTTCTAGGGAAGTTGATATTGCCATTTGAATTCGTGTTAATCGTGATGGAGCACCTGTACGCGGTTTAATATGTTTAAGATGCGCAGGTAACACGAGTTTTGATTCTATTAACGAAAAGAGTAAAACTGGCACAATCACATAAGGAATACTTTGATACCAACTTCCTCTACCTTCTAATAAAGCAAGTGGTATAAAAGCTGCTACCGTTGTTAAAATACCGAAAGTAACGGGTACTGCAACTTCTTGCGTACCTTTAATAGCCGCTGTAAGCGGATCTGTCCCACGCTGCATATGCTCATAAACATTTTCACCGGTAACGATAGCATCATCAACAACGATACCCAGTACTAAAATAAATGCGAAGAGGCTCATTAAATTGAGCGATATACCAAATATAGGCATGAGTATAAATGCCCCCATAAAGGACATTGGAATACCGATACAAACCCATAATGCAACAGCAGGTCTTAAGAATAAAGCGAGTAACAAGATAACTAAAAGCGCACCTTGCCAAGCACTTTTGGTGAGTGTTGCCAACCGCGCTTTAATGGACTTACTGCGATCGCGCCAGTAAGTCATGGTTAATCCTTCAGGTAAAGCTTCCTGCTTGCTGGCTATATAATCTTTAACTGCATCAGTTACTTCAATAATACTTTGGTCACCGATACGAAATACTTCTACTTCTATGGCGGGTATACCATTAAATCTTGTTCTTAATGGCGTTTCTTCAAATTCATCACGGAGAACTGCAATATCACCTAAACGTATTAATGTACCATCTTGGTCGGTTAAAATAGGAAGCTCACTAAAATCGCTTGCTCGATATGCTTGGCCTATACTACGAATAAAGATGTCACCACCTTCAGTTTTTAAGTTACCCGCTGACACGTCCATAGAATTACGTCTTAATGCATCTGAAACTTTTTCTAACGTAAGGTCGTACTTTCTTAACGACCACTCAGGTATTTCGATAGATATTTCAAAGCGAAGCGAATTATCAACGCTTACTTGTGTAACTTGCGGTAACGAAGCAAGCTCATCTCGAACATCTTCAGCAAGACGACGTAAGGTGAGACCATCATAATCGCCATACATCACAACACCTATTGCATCGCGCATTCTTTGAGGCATAGTAACTAGTGGGCGCTCAGCTTCAACTGGGAAATTATTGATGGCGTCAACACGTGACTTCATTTCATCAAGCATTTCTCTTACGTCAAAACCATCCTCAACTTCAACCGTTACCGTTGATCGGCCTTCATTAGAGCGCGAGGTCATTTCACGAATTCCCGCGATATCTTGAATTGCTTCTTCAATTTTTATTGTTAACCCTTCTTCAACCTCTTGTGGCGAAGCTCCAGGTAAGACTGTGCTAACTTGCACGGTATTAATTTCAAATTCTGGAAACAAATCAACGGGTATTTTATTCGATAAACTATAAAGTCCAGCGACAACAATGATTAACATTAAAAGATTGGCTGCAACATCGTTGCGAGCAAACCAAGCGATTAAACTATGCATAATATGCTCCTATTTTGCTGTAGTTGCGGTTGGTTTTGTCTGCATTTTTTTTGCTACAGCTAAACTTGCTTGATCATCATTCAGTGACTTTACACGTGTGCCTGTTGCTAGATTTGCGGTAGGCGTTAAAATAAGTTGCTCGCTGGAATTTATTGCTGCGGTATTATCGTTAATGCCTGATGATGCTGAAATTACCACAGACTGTGCATCTGTCCATAAAGGGCTAATTAATCTTTTTTGCAATAATCCATTATTAGCTAATGCGATCATATTACTCTGACTAACGGCACGTCTTGGAATAGCGTAAACATCCATTAATTGATTACCCTCAATCTTAGCTCTTAAAAACTGTCCTACGCGCAAAGCCGGCAATTCTGGTGAACGGACAAAAGGATTGTCAAGTTTAGCTACAACGTAAAGCATGCGAGTTGATGAATCAAAAGCTCCTTCACTGCGCACTAACTTGCCTTCCCAAGTGAAAGTTTTACCGCCTAATTCACCTTCAAAAAGCACCGCAGGTAAATGATCTTGGTTTTTTTCTGGTGTGTTACCTTGTGTTTGAGAATAATCAGGTAATTTAATGTGGGCTAAATCTTGAGCTTTTACAGGTAACCTGACTTCAATGAAGTCAGTTGAGTATATTTCAGCAATAGTTTGAGAAGGATTAAGTACTTGTCCTAAATCCACCATTTGTTTTAAAATTTTGCCATCAAACGGCGCTTTAACTTCAGTTCTTTCAAGGTTAAGTTCTGCTTTAGCTAATCGAGCTTTAGATGCATCAAAAGACGCTAATGCAGCTGCTACTTGTGGTTTCCTCAATGCTAGGTCTCGACCACCTTCACTTCCTGGTGTTGCATTCCAGTCACGCTCTGCTACATCGGCTTGTGCTAATTCTTCTTTATACTTTACCCATGCATCAGCGACCGTTGATTTCGCAACATCGACTTCAATTTGGTAATCGCGAGGATCAATAGTAAGCAGAATATCTCCCTTTTTAAAAGACAAACCCGCACGAATGTTATTGGCTACTTCAATAACACGACCACTCACTTCTGAGACTAATTGTGTTCGTGTTAAAGGCTCAGCAGAACCATAAGACTTAATCCAAACGGGATAATTAGAGGCTTCTAATTGGACTGTTTCTACCCCAACTGAACTTGGTGGGCCACCTCCCCATTTTCGAGCACTGGGTTTATTGGCAAACATCGCAGCGATGATTGAAAAAGCAATAATGAATATGACAATTGTTACAATTAAATGTACTCCCCAAACTACGGGTTTATTTGACACTTCAGAGACTTCCACCGTTTCTTTTGGTGAATTAATTTCAGTCATTTAACACTCTCTTAGATTATATTTATGGGGCTATTTCTTTTAAATAGTGTAGTAAATCAACACTATTCATAAATTATTAAGCGATATACGTTAAATAGCGTTATTTAGTTTACTTTCGCTTAAAATAATAAAATACAATAATGTGAAATGCTATCTAGTTTGAGTGATTAAACGTTGTTTTTAGAGCTGTTTTAGCACTGTCTTACGTAACCGAGCAATAAAGCCCATGCTATATGTACTCTCGATAAGATTTCGTACAGCCTCAGCTTTATCTTGATCTGCTTGATAGTTTGATGACCATTCAATCAGTGTTTTTCCCGGACCACTTGATGTGAGTATTACCGTTGCAACATAATCAGACATTGGCCAAGGTGATTCAAGTAAACGATAGGTAAACGTCATATTACTCTCATCATGAGCTTCGCAGCGTTCAACGACTTTATCTAAATCGAACGCTATATGCCTTATCATACCGACACCAGAGCCTTCTTTTTTTACAATTTTACCCGTTGCCCAGGATTTTATGTCGCCAAAATCACGGAGGTGCTGCCAAACAATATTCACATCTGCTGGTAACTCTTCTTTAACTTGCACTTTATAATTTTTCATTGTAATTCTACCAAATAGTTATTTATACGTTTCATCGTTCAACTTAATGCTCATTATTCAATTGAGCTTCCCATAAGGCGGCGTACAAACCATTTTTTTCTAATAAATCAGAATGACTGCCTTCTTCAGCTATTTCACCCTTGTTTATAAATATAATTCTGTCTGCATCGATAATTGTGGATAACCTATGAGCAATAACCAAACTCGTTGAATTTTTAGATATGTCTCTAAAAGCAGCTAAGATTGCTTGTTCTGAGTGACTATCAAGCGATGATGTTGCTTCATCAAAAATGAGTATAGGAGGATTCTTGATAATAGTTCGAGCAATAGCTACTCGTTGCTTTTCACCACCACTTAATTTTAATCCTCGCTCACCAACAACTGTTTTCACCCCCTCTGGTAGTAATTTTATAAATTCATCGAGATGCGCTAGTTTAATGGCTTTATAAACGTCTTCATCACTCGATGAAGGATTTCCATAACGAACATTTTCAAAAATTGATTCATTAAAAAGAACAGTGTCTTGGGGAACAACTCCAATAGCTCGACGTAATGACTTTAACGTTACTTTTTTTATGTCTTGTCCATCTATACAAATCGAACCATCATTTACATCATAAAATCTGAATAACAATTTCATCAATGTCGACTTGCCGTGTCCACTTGGACCTACAATGGCAATTTTCTCTCCAGCGTTAACTGAAAAGCTAACATTACTTATTATTTGTCTTTTTTTGTTATAGCAAAAATTAATGTTATTAAAGTCGATTTTTCCACTAAGAACATTTAATTCTTCAGCATTATCTGCATCGAAAATTTTAGGTTTTATCGACATTAAGCTAAATAAATGTTCTATGTTGGCAAGCGATCCTTTAATTTCACGGTAAACGAAACCTAAGAAATTTAAAGGTAAAAATATCTGCATAATAAAGGCGTTAATAAGTACGAAATCGCCTAGTGTCATTTCCCCCTGAGTCACTTTAAAAGCGGCTAACATCATCATTGCAGTAATCGCAGTTGCAATAATAAAGGCTTGTCCGCCATTTAGCGCAAATAGAGAAAGCCTGTTTTTACGTTTTGCATTTTCCCAAGCTTCTAAATCTTTATCATATCTATTCGCTTCAAAATCTTCGTTTGAAAAGTATTTTGTTGTTTCATAATTAAGTAAAGAGTCAATAGCATGATTATTACTGCTTGAATCAGCCTTATTTGCCTCTCGTATAAACTTCACACGCCAATCAGTAGTTTTAACAGAGAAGGTAATATACCCAGCAATGGCGAGTAAACTAATAGCAGAAAAACCAATTGAATAGTTATAAAGTAAAACACCTATTACCATGGTAATTTCAAGCAATGTAGGAACGATGTTAAACACCATAAAACGCATGAGAAAGTTTATGCCTGATGCACCACGCTCAATATCTCGGGCTAAGCCCCCTGTTCTTCTGTCTAAATGGTATTCTAAATCTAATTTATGTAAGTGTTTAAATACATTTAAACTAATTCTTCGAATCGATCTTTCAGTAACTCGACCAAAGAGCACATCTCTAATTTCACCGAAGATGACATTAGACAAACGCACTAAACCATAAGCTAAAACAAGTCCAACAGGCACAACTAATAATGAGGCTTGGTCAAATTGTGAAGTATCAATGCCGTCGACAATATATTTAAGAATGAATGGCAGGCCTACACTCGCAACCTTCGCTAATATCATGAAGCCAACAGCAAAAAGTACCCGCTTTTTATATTCTATAAGGTAAGGGAAAATATCTTTGATGATACTCCAACTAAAATGTTCAGCTTCTACTTCGTTAATTCTACTTGCTCGCATGTTTTTTGTTACCGTTTTAATATTTGAAAACAACTGAATTAACCATTATTTTCTGATAGTGAATGTAAAGAGTATATGGAAAGGCATTTCAATTTTTTCATAAAATTAACACCTGTTATATCATTGAAATGTATAAGGTGATAGTTAATAAAATAACGAATTATTTAGTCATCTAACTCAACTAAACTTTAATCGCTTTAATCACTTGAAACAATTAGGCTGAAGTTAGAATAAAATAAAACAGCAACTTCATTATATGTGTTTAAATGGACATGTTAACCATATGTTGTGTATATATAATGTTGCCATTCTTTAAATTCTAGTTAATATGGCTATTAAAAACTATCCCGAAGCAAAGCATACCTTTGCTTAGCCCTCAAATAAGTTGATACTGACAATTATGTCACTTTTCAGACAATGAAAACTGAGTCTAGGAATATTATACATGCCATTTAAAGTTATCGGTTTTCTTCTGGCTTCTTTATTGATCTCGACTTCTATTGAAGCAGCGACAACTTATGATTTTTCCACCCGCAATCCAGGTATAAACGCTTTTGCTTATGAAGGTATAAATTCCTCAGCTTTACCTATAGATAACACTTTTCCATCAGATGAACATTCTAGTGCTGAATATAGCAATATTGTTGCAAATGATGGTGCAGTAAATAGTATTGAAACACAAACAAACAATAATTATCCTACGATTAGGTATGTTTTTGAGCTTGATGAAAACGTAGTAGACATAAATCAATTAGATTTTTTTTGGAACGGCTCAAGTATTAACGAAAACAATGGTAAAGATGACGGTGCTTCCTTATATATTTTTAACTTTGATACAGATAGTTATGAGGAAATTGCTACGTCCGGTGATACAGATACTGAAGTAGACTTAACACATACAATTTCAGCTAATTTCAATGAATACATTGATGAAGATAACAATAACGCTTTAACGCTATTGATCGTTTCAAACGATGGCGCTAATGGTAATAAAAATAATGAAATCAATACTGATTATATAAGTATTGAAGTAGAGTCTTCAGCACCTGATTTGACTTGTGAGGAAGCCGGATATATACAAGTTTATGGTCTGAACATAGAGACAACAAACTTACACAACTCTATTCCATATAATGTTAATAACGCAGCATCTATAGCTGATGGTTCATTTGATCGTGTTGCTTACCAAGTAGAATTACAAAAATCAGGAGAAAGTTCAGAGTGTGTATGGGTATCTATGGACACATTTACTCAAGATGCATCTTTACTAGGTGTTCCAAGCTTTGCTGGAAGTAATACTAGTTTCCAACAAACACTAACTAATATGAATGTAATTTCTAATCATTCAGATATTGTTACCGGTGTTGGAATTTCGACAGGGAATATAGAATTTTGGCCTTATAATTATTCTCAATCAAATGTAAATGGCATTCAAAGCGCATCAAATAACTCCTATGATACCGGAGACAGAAGTAGCAACAGCTCTAGTTATGGGTCAATGCAAATTCATAACCATGGTGCTAATCAAACGTTATTCGCACTCAATCGTTTTTCAGGAAGTACTAATAAGGATCTAGGTATTGGTAATCGTCCAACCAGTCATCCTGATTGGACGTTTGCCGGAAACTCAGGTCAATACAGCGTAAAAAACCTCAACATATATGTCTCTTTAAAAGAAGTTATTAGTGAGCCTGTAGTAGATTATCGTTTTGATGAATGTAGCTACACAGGACTAGGTAATGATGTTATTGATCAAATAAGTAATACCAACGCTAGCGCTAATGGTCTACTTTCCCCTATTGATAACGCAATAATCAATAAATCCCTCGACTTAAGTGCGAACAATACTAGTGATTGGATTGATGTGCCTAGTAGCGCGGTTGATGGTTTAGATGACTTTTCTGTATCAGTGTGGTTTAAAACATCGGTAAATAAATCACAGCAAGAAATTCTTCATGCACTTGGTGCTAGCACTAGCGATGATGAATTAGAAATATATTTAAAAGATGACTTTAGCGTTATTCTAAAGTTAAAAGATAATAGCCAAGAATTAGTCAGTAATGTTGAGTTAACAAATGGTAATTGGCACCAGTTATTGATCACAAGAACCAACGAAAATGCCTGCTTATATATAGATGGTGCACAACAACAGTGTGTGACTGGTGTTAATGTTGGTCCATTGCTAGTAGATTCTCCAAACGCGATAGTTATTGGCCAAGAGCAAGACAGTTTTGGCGGTACTTTTAGTACGAGCCAAAACTTTGTAGGGCAGTTAGATGAGTTTAAAATATTTAACCTCAGATTGTCTGAAAGTGAAATTGAAAGTATTTATCAAAATGAATCAGCAGGCAATAATTACGATGGTAGCTCACGTGATATCGTTCAGTGTGAGAACAGCTGTGGCTTAATACCTGGGGAACTAAATGCTGTAGGTATAAGAATTGGTAGTGGTGGGAGTAACACTCGGATAAATACAACCACTGAAGCTCTTGCTATACATGCTGCTTGGTTGAATGCTGGCTCGCCTGCATCAGGTCTTATAGAAGGTGGCATTTATAATATTCTGGCAAGTGGCGTAAGCCAAGTAGATCGAATAGATTTTGGTGGCTCTGGACATGATTTTTCTGGAACATTATCTTATCCAGGAGTAAGCGCTGGTGTGAGTGGAGAAGATTTCTTAGTCCATACTTCTGGAACAATCAGTCTTCTCGCAGGCAGTTATACTATTTTTGTTGAGTCAGATGATGGCTTCAGTTTCACTATGGATACACTCTCTGGTGACACCGTTGTATTCAATAAATTTCGGGGTTCAACAAGTGGCGCGAGTAATGAGTTAAGGTTCGAAAATCCAACAGGAAATTCTAATACGGGAGGTAACTTTACGTTAGATGAAGATTCTGTATTTGAGATTGCCACTATATTCTTTGAACGTGGTGGGGGTGATTATTTAGAAATATCTATTTCGAATGACATACGTACAGATTTTGCGCCTTCAGTATATGAAATTCTGCGTGACGGTGCTCTAAATGGTAAAGTACAATTAGGGGAATGTTCCGCTTCCGCACAGGTAGACCATTATCAAATTATTCATGACGGTCAAGGTCTTACTTGTGATGCGGAAACTATTACAATAAATGCATGTACCAATCCTTATGATGGTTCTTGTACGTTAAGCGATGCTCTAGTAACACTGGATGTTATGACGACAGGTTCAAGTTCTGTCACTGATAGTATTAGCTTCACTGGCACAGGTACGGCAAGCATTCCCTATATTATTGCTGAGTCAACGATATTATCGATACAGAATGCATCGATAGCAGCATTAAACCCATTGGTCTGTATCAATGGCAACACCACCAGTTGTAACTTAGTTTTTGCTGATGCAGGCTTTAGATTTCTAAATGGAAGTTCTGGTTCGTCTGAAGTTATTACAAACCAAATTGCAGGTACAAGTTTTCCATTAAGAATAGAAGCAGTTCAAAATAACAATGGTGTATGCGAAGGTTTATTTACCGGAAATAAAAATGTCAACTTATCACAAGAAAACATCGACCCAAGTGGCATAGACGGCCTGAGTTTTAGTATTAATGGTAATGACATTGCAAAGTATACAGATGGTGTTACCAGCACAACATTAAATTTTGAAACTGTTAGTCTTGCAACATTCCCCACACCTATTTATCACGATGCAGGACAAATTAGATTACATGCGAGTTATGATATAGGCGGTGTATCATTAACAGGTAGTAGTAACGCTTTCTGGGTCAGCCCAGCTGAACTGGTGATTAGTGCCAAATCTGGATCAACTGATTTAAACGGTACTTCAGCTGATTCACTCACAACCTTTATAGCAGGAGCAAGCTTCGATTTAACGATAACTGCATTTAATAGCTTAGGTGTTATCACACCAAATTATTCACCCGGACAAATTCAATTAAAATTAGAACGCACAGGGCCAACCATTAATGGCGCAGATGGTGAATTAACTTATGGTAGCGGTGGATTTATAACCAGCACATTAGCCGCAGCTACACCCACGTTCGACAATGTAACACTAGACACTACCATAATAGCCGGTGTTCTTGGATCTTCTGATGCGTATTATTCGGAAGTAGGTTTACTTAATTTAGATGTTCAAGACAATAACTATGGTAACGTCAATATTATAGTTTCGGCGACTGATATTAACATTGGGCGTTTTATACCTGACCATTTCAGACAAACAATGTTGGACGATGGTGCTTTTAAAGTAGGGTTAATTGCTGGAACAACGTTTGCCTATAGTGGCCAAAAAGACGAATCAACTGGCCTCATTGGTGCCATTTCATATTTAACACCTCCTGTTTTAGAAATCACCGCTTACAATAGCCAAAATGAAATTACCCAAAACTATATTGATGATTTTGCAAAACTTAGAGAAGCTAAAACAAGTTCAAATCTATTGGATGGCGTGTTTTTTGATACGATAAGTACTACTCATGTTAATACATTGGAAGTTACCGGTGATATCAGTACATTAGGAGATTATGGTGACGGTAGTGCATATGGCAAAATAACATATACCCTCGCTAGTGATCATCATTTCACTTACACAAGAAATAGTCTTAGTATTGTTTCACCCTTTGACGCAGCTCTTGAGTTACCTATCGCTAGTATTCAAGACAGCGATAATGTTCAACTTAAACCAGAGGATACAAATATATACTTCAGTAACCCTACATTCTCTTCAGATCTACTTAATACCGTTGAAATTCGTTTTGGACGTTTAGTACTAGAAAACAGCTTTGGCTCTGAAACATCAGATTTAGCTCAATCTATGCAGCTTGAACATTTTAATGGTACCGATTTCATTGTTACTTCTGACAACGATTACGTGAGCTTTAATGCCACTAAAATTGCCCTCGAGAATATTAGTTTAGATCCATCTTTGACTAATGTTATTGGAGGTACGGGGAATTTCTTTTTGGGAAAAACACGGGATATTGAATTAGAAGCTCCAGGTACAATAGGGAAAATAGGTGTGACCTATGATATATATGATTGGTTAGAATATGATTGGCCTACTTCGGGCACTGGTGATCAAACCTTTGACGATGACCCTACAGCAGAGGCCACATTTGGTGTATTTCGAGGAAACGACCGAATAATTTCATGGCGAGAAGTTGGTAATTAAGGATAAGTTAAATTGAAATAATTAATTATCTGCTTTTTCTCAGCTAAGTAGGTAATTATTGACTCGAAATATAAAGCAACATAGTATTTATCATACTTATTAAGCGTTGATGACTTTAGTAAATAGTTGTCTTCTCTTTGAACAAACAGTTCACGAATTTTTTGGCATTACCATAATAATAAACGCAACATTCGATTTCGTAGATTGATATTGCTGATAAGCCTTTAATTCTTCATCTATTTTTGCAAGGAAACCACATGATTTCGATCACTCTAAATGGCCGCGAACAATCGTTCGATGTTGAAGGCGATATGCCTTTACTCTGGTTGATTCGTGAAGAAGCGGGCCTTCGAGGCACTAAATTTGGCTGTGGCATAGCACAATGTGGTGCGTGTACCGTTCACATTGACGGTCAAGCAGTACGTTCTTGTGTGTTTCCCGCCATTGCTGCACAGGGTAAACAAGTTAATACAGTTGAAACTTTAGGTTCAAAAGACGTGCCTCATGCCTTGCAAACAGCGTGGCTCAAACATCAAGTACCTCAATGTGGGTATTGCCAGTCAGGCATGATGATGGCAGCTGCCGCATTATTGAAAAACATCCCAAAACCAAGCGATGCAGATATAGATACAGCCATGACTAATATATGTCGTTGTGGCACTTACAGTCGAGTAAAAGCTGCCATTCTAGATGCTGCAAAGGAGATGTCGTCATGAGTATGACTCGTCGAATGTTTGTTATTGGTGGCGCTGCAATTGGTGGCGGATTAGCATTAGGTGTGATTGGAGTGGGCACACATTTAGCACTTCATGATCGCCTTGA
>CAJWBY010000108.1 GCA_913020705.1 uncultured Colwellia sp. | reverse complement strand
CCTGAAATTCCTGAGCCAATAACAATCGCATCATAAACTTCACTGCTTTTATTTATATATACTTGTTCTTTCATTTTATTTTCTCATACCGAAGAAGTTGTTATGTCGATTGCTTAATTAAATAAACCACGAGTTGCCCAAGTTGGAGCAGACTTTATATAAGGAATGGAACCTTTAAACCCGCCCGGAACTGGGTCATAACGTAACTCTTGCGTGGCTCCGACTTCAGAGGTGTAATATCCAAAACAAATATATTGTTTCAACAACTTAAAATCTGCACGCTGAATTTGATCAAAACTGTGCTCTCCTAAATCAAGTTCAGTCAACAGTTGAAACTGTTGCTTAGCAGTCAGCTTGATAAATGAATTTGATCCCTGCTGTTTAGCACGACTATCAATCAGTGTTAATAGTGCTAGCACCTTATTATGGTCTTCTTTGGTGTGACAATGATAAAGTTGATTATCAATAAAACCATGGGTATCAACTTCTGCTGCGCCTAATGTATCGGTTTTAGGAATAACGATTGAACAAATTTGCTTAAGTAATACCAATTGATTTTTATTAAATATTTTACCGTCAGTTAGTATCTTTTCATTACTTGGCACATAGGCCATCGCAACAGAAATAGCATTTCCAGTGACCAATGAACCAACGGCAACACCACCCAACATAGTGGTAAAACCTTTCAGAAAATGTCGTCTAGATTTTTCATTCGTTCTTATTGATGCTGATGCAGTTGTCGATTCATTATCATTTTTCATAACAAACTCTCTCTTAATTGATGCTTTAATTTTGTCTTTAACTAAGTTCAGTAGTCACTTCAGTCGGTGACTTTTTTTTATTCATATAAAAGTACAAAAGTGTAAAAGCTATGATGAGTATTGCGGGAAATACCGCTAGATTTGCTAGTACACTCTGACCTGCAGCAAGATCAGGATCTATGCCTGCAATAACGGAAGCATTAGCTTTTTCACGTGCACTGTCTATCCAGTGGCCAATAACAGGATTCCATAAACTTAAGGCAAACATCCCTGCAGCACCTATCATCGACATACCCAAAGCACCACTTTCTGGTATATTTTCGGCAACAAAACCAACCATTGTTGGCCAAAAGTACATGACACCTATGGCAAATAAAATAGCGGCAATATAGACGGATGACCCCGTAGCAATACTCATTGCATATATTCCACATGTGGCGACAATCGCAGAAAAAAGAAGTACGCCTACAGGGTTAAGACGATGTATAACGGGGCCAGAAAAATAGCGACCAACGGCCATTAATCCAGTAATTAATGCCATGATTAGCATTGGAGATGCACCAGACGCGCCCAAAATTCTTTCGATCCATTGTTGTGTGCCTAATTCAGCGGTAGTTGTTAGCGTCATACAAATCGCCATAAAAATGAATAATGGTGAAAATAATGCTTTAACATTGTCACGGGTGGAGCCTTTAATGCGCTCAATCTCAGGGAAGTGTTGTTTTAAGGTCATCACGCCATATAAAATTGCTGGAATTAACATGACCGATATTTGTAATTGCCAACCTAAACCTGCATCTGTCATTGCTTTTGAAATAAGTGCACCGACAACAATTCCACCTGGGAACCAAACATGAAATTTATTCAACATTGTCGTTTTGTTTTTAGGGTAAGTTTCTGCGATTAGTGGGTTACAACCAGCTTCTACTGCTCCATTAGCAAAACCAATAAAGAAAGTAGAAATAAGTAAGCCCCAAAAACCTTCAGCAGATATCGTCAATAATAGCCCGACTAAGTGACATATAAAGGCAATCAATAACAGCCTTTTCGCACCAAGGGTATTGTATAATGCGCCTCCTATCATCATAGCGACAGGAAAACCAAGAAATGCCATGGCGTTTACCCAGCCGAGCTGTCCGTCGCTCAGTGCGAACTCAGCACCAAGCTGACTTAAAATACCTGCTCGAATTGCAAAGGTCATTGAAGTAACGAGTAAAGCCAAACAACAGATGGTAAATATCCGTGATGAATCTTTTTCGGTGATTGTTTTATTAACGGTCATTGTTTTGATCCTTACTTAATTCATCGGGTAAAAGACCTAAAAGGCTTTTATTAACTTTAGTGTCTGTGGTTACTGCTGCAAAATCATCGAAGGCTTTTTCGGTTGGATTTATAAGGTGTTCAGCTATAAATACTGCCCCTTCTTTGGCACCATCTTCAGGATGTTTGATACAACACTCCCATTCAAGCACTGCCCAACCACTAAAACCATATTGAGTCAGCTTACTAAAAATAGCTTTAAAGTTAATTTGACCATCACCTAATGATCGAAAACGCCCCGGTCTATCTTGCCAAGATTGATAACCGCCATAAACACCACTACGTCCTGATGGATTAAACTCAGCATCTTTGACATGAAAAGCTTTTATGCGCTCATGATATATATCGATAAAAGCAAGGTAATCTAATTGTTGTAAAACAAAGTGACTAGGGTCATATAATATATTAGCCCTTGGGTGATGGTTCACCGCTTCAAGAAAACGTTCGAAGCTTGCGCCATCGTGCAAATCTTCTCCAGGATGTAATTCATAACAGACATCTACACCCGCATCATCAAATGCATCAAGTATAGGTAACCAACGATTAGCTAATTCTTCAAAACCTAATTCAACTAAACCGGGTGGTCTCTGCGGCCATGGATAAAAGGTGTGCCACAACAATGCACCTGAAAAAGTAGCGTGAGCTTTTAAACCGAGTCTTTCACTCGCTTTAGCCGCACACTTTAGTTGTTCTATCGCCCATTCAGTTCTCGCTGAAGGATTGTTTCGTAACGCTTCAGGAGCAAAGCCATCGAACATTTTATCATAAGCAGGATGAACGGCGACAAGTTGACCTTGAAGGTGTGTTGAAAGCTCAGTGATCACTAAACCTGCTTCAGCAACTATTGCCGTTATTTCATCACAATAGCTTTGACTTATTGCCGCTTTGGATAAGTCGATAAGTTTAGGGTCAGTGGGTAATTGAATACCTTTATATCCCAGACTCGCAGCCCATTTACATAATGACGGCAAGCCATTAAATGGAGCTTCATCGCCAATAAATTGTGCTAGAAAAATCGCAGGGCCTTTTATTTTTTGCATTGCATTTACCATGAAATTCTCCTTATGACTTTTTGAGTTCGTTTGAAATAGTGATGTTTTGTGGTACTACTAAAAACGGGTGCCATTTCAAGTCAGATTGGCTTGCAGCCACAACATTTTCTATAAATGCCATACCTCTTATGGCAGATTCTATGCCTGGTACATCATTCATCGCTGCGTCATTAATGCTGACAAGGTCATTAGTATCTGTAGTATCGGTACCAGGAAATAACCTACTGCGTATTTGATATGAGAACTGCGTATAAATATTAGCGAAAGCTTCTAGATAACCTTCTGGATGACCTGCTGGCGTTCTCATGTTTGCTTGTGTAATAGCATTCATTTCTCCGACGCCTGCACGAATCAATTGACTCGGTTTATCTGTATACTTCATCCAAACACTGTTGGGTTCAAGTTGTGACCATTCAATACTTGCGGTTTCACCGTATACACGTAACTTCAGACTGTTCTCTTCACCTACTGAGATTTGGCTCGCCAATAAAACACCTTGCGCACCTGAATTAAAACGCAGTAATACAGTACCGTCGTCATCAAGTACTCGTCCGGTAATACTCGTCGTTAAATCAGCGCAAACTTCTGTTATTGCAAGACCTGTTACGTATTCTGCAAGGTTTGCAGCATGCACGCCAATGTCTCCCATACAGCAGCTGATTCCTGATTTATTAGGATCTAAGCGCCATGTAGCTTGTTTACTGCCTTCATCCTTTTTATGTGCTAACCACCCTTGTGGATATTCAACAACAACCTTTTTAATTTTTCCAAGCTGCCCATGTTCAATCCGCGCTTTCGCTTCTTTTATCATAGGGTAACCCGTGTAGGTATGTGTTAATCCGTACAACAAACCCGTTTGTTCAATAATATTTTTCAATGCCAACGTTTGGGCTAAATCAACCGTTGCCGGTTTATCAGACATCACATGAAAGCCATATTCAAGCGCCATTTTAGCAACCGGGAAATGTAGATGATTCGGGGTAACTATAGACACCATGTCCATACGTTTATCATCACTAAACTTTGCTTCTTTCTCAAACATTTCTTGGTAAGAGCGGTAGCATCTATCTTCGTCTAAATACAATGATTTACCTGATGAAACTGCATTATCGGTATCAGAACTAAACGCCCCACAAACGAGCTCTATTTGATTGTCTAGTTGTGCGGCTATACGATGAATTGCGCCAATAAAAGCGCCTTTCCCACCGCCAACCATACCCATTCTAATTTTACGCATGATAATTAACTCTTTTTAAATAAATGTTATAGCAATTCAGTTTCGTTATTTTTACTCAACACTAGAACATAAGCATTTGCTATAACTGTTTATTTACTATAAATACATTTCCTAATATTGTGTTAAGAATAAATCGGTTATGTATGCAACAAAATCGGCGTCATTGGTTATATGATAGATTCGTAAATGATTTTAAAAAGGAAAAAAGCTGTCTTACTGAAGCTCGATAAACTAAACAGCTTTTAGATTTAGAAAGGATTATTTTTTAGAAGTTTAGTGAGAAATTCTCGATTTGTTGGTAATGCACTAATCAATTGTTCAGTATTATGACGCGTTTCATTTCTTAAACGTTTTATAAACGAAGATTCTTTCTGATTTAATGACTGTTGCGCTGTATTAAACCCCATACCATACAAGACATACTGTTTACTTGCCGATGAAAAAAGTTCAAAACGTTGATTGCTTTCATAAAGCCCCGGAGCTTGTGAACGCCACAACTGTAATGATTCTTGTAAAGTTTCAGGAATTGACTCTACTTGCTGATGCGCTTGCCAATACGCACTGTCTGTTCTGTTTGAAAGAATGTAATGCAACTTAAGAAAATCGATGATTTCTTGCCATCTTTGTAACGTTAGATCATTGAACCTTTTTGCCAAAACTTTCATTGCACTATCGTCTCGAGGAAGTTGTTGGCTTATCCATTCGGCTGACTTTTCAATGAGTACTAAAGCAGTTGCCTCTAACGGTTCAACAAAACCTGCTGAAACACCAATAGCTACACAGTTTTTATGCCAGAATATTTCTCTATGACCTGGGGTAAACTTAATTTTTCGAGGTGTGATGTTTTGCGAATTAAGATATGGGTCGTTTTTCAAATAATGTTGCAGCGCTTGTTCGGCTTTATCTGTACTAGTAAAGTCACTTGAGAACACATGGCCAATTCCTCGTCTATTTTGCAGAGAAATATCCCAGATCCAACCACTATCTTGAGCCGTTGCTACCGTGCATGAAGTGATAGGTGTTTGATTATCAGCATATTCCACTTGCACAGCTAACGCCGTGTCATTAAACAAGATATGTTGCTGAGATTTAAAAGGGACTTGGTAATGCTTGCCAATCAAAATAGCGGCAAAACCACTACAGTCGATAAATAAATCACCGGCTATTTGTTTTCCTCCCGATAGAACAATTGAAGAGATATCTTCATTTTTTGCAGAGATAACCTGCTCAACATGCCCTTGTATATAATTAACCCCGAGTTTATCTACACAATGCTGGTGAAGCATTTTAACAAATTTACCTGCATTGAGGTGATAACCATAATTTAAACTAAAAGCATATTCAGGCATCTGTGGAAGTTTAGGTGCTAAATTATTGTCACAAATAGCGCCCTGTGCACAAACCCAACTTTCAAAATCTATGTCTTTAGTTGTCGCAGACCAGTGTTCAGCCATACTAACTGAACCATAACCAGAAGGGGCAGTAAAAGGATGGTAGTAATGCTCATTTTCACCATGAGACCAGTTGACAAATTTAGATGCTTGTTTAAAACTCGCGTCACAACAAGAAAGGAATTCACGTTCTGAAATACCTATCTGGCGAAGAGTATCTCGCATGGTTGGCCAAGTTCCTTCACCAACGCCTAAATTTTTAACATCTGGCGATTCCACAAGAGTAACGTCTGTATTTTGTGATGGTGAATCTTTTATATAATGACGAGCAGCAATAATACCTGCCGTTAACCAGCCTGCTGTACCACCACCAACAATCACAATTTTTGTTTTCATTTTATCTTCTAATATCCATTGAATTTAATTACTAACAACTTTGTTCCGCTAAGTAACATCTACTTTTGGTAAATTAGTCACTTGTAGCAGGACAGTATTTTTTAACAAAATCTGAATGTTGTGGTAATTGTGCAACTGAATTGGCTACTCTATTTCGGAGTGCTGTCATTTGTTCTTTTAAGCCCTCAGTAGGTATTACGCAGCTGCCTTTATGATGTTGCTCAGGCATAATGCCTTGCCCCATCATGACTTGCACCCAAGAATCCACTCTAAATAAGCCAACATCATCAAGCCATACATAACCATTCTCTTTAAAGAGTGCCATCCGATGAGCCAATGACTCAGGAATTTCCATGGTTCGGTAATGATCCCAAAATTGGCTGTCATCACGTTCAGTTAAGTGATAATGAAGGATAATGAAGTCGCGAATAGTTTCGGCTTCTAACTTTACCTCACGATTATATTGTTCAGCGAGTAAAGCCGTATTTCCGCCAAAGGGGAACATTTTCATCAGTCGAAGTAAGGCAGTAGTAACAAGGTGAATACTGGTTGATTCTAAAGGTTCTAAAAAGCCACTCGATAAGCCAACAGCAACACAGTTTTTATGCCACGCTTTTTCGCGTCGCCCAGTAGTAAAACGAAGTTGTCTAGGTTCAGTGAGCGGTTCTCCGGTTAGATTCCCCATCAATGTACTGCGAGCATCGTCATCAGATAAAAATTTACTGCTATAAACAATGCCATTACCGATACGATTTTGCAGGGGTATTCGCCATTGCCAGCCAGCAGAGTGAGCCATTGCTTGTGTGTATGGTCGTGGTTCTTCTACTGCTTTTGTTTGCACAGCAATCGCACTGTCTGCCGCTAAATAATGACTCCAATCTTGATAACCAACGTCAAGACTTTCTCCAATGAGTAGTGCTCTAAAACCGGTACAATCAATAAAAAAATCACCCGTAATTTCTTTACCATTACCTAAGGTCAGTGAGGTTATATTGCCAGTTTCATCTTTGCTGATTTGTTCTATAAAACCTTCTTCGCGCTTAACGCCTGCCGTTTCACTTTTAGCCCGTAAAAAGCCAGCATAGTCGGTTGCATTGAAATGATAAGCATAATTGACGGTTTTTGTGCCTGCTTGTTTGGCAAACTTATTCGCTTTAGCTGCTTTTAGCTCAAGACAATAATCTTCGAGGCTTCCACCAAATCCTTTTGCTCTAGCTTCCATCCAAAACTCATGAAATTCTGCCATCCAAGAGCGTTGACCAATTTCGCCGAAAGAGTGAAAGTAACTGTCTTCTTTTTGACCCCAGTCTTCAAACTGAATGCCTAATTTGAAGGTTGCTTGGGTTGCAGACATAAATTCTTGTTCATCTATCCCAATTAATTGATGAAAGGCTCGTATGGTCGGGATTGTCGCTTCACCTACACCAATAGTACCAATCTGATCAGATTCTACTAGGGTAATATCTAATACACTGCCAAGGCGAGATACAAGGCTATATGCGCTAAGCCAACCAGATGTTCCTCCGCCAGCGATCACTACTTTAGTTTTTGAATCAGTCATTATATTTTGTCTCTTAGCTTATGCATTAGCGCTAATGTAATTTTAGTTTTTTGTTAGCTTTGTATTAGTTTGATATTAACGATTGAGGTTGTTTCTCAACATTGCACCCAGTCGTCTTGCTTGATTTTCGTCAGTATTGGCTAATGCGCCATGACTTTCGGGCGGTAAGTGCGCGCGTACATTTTCGCTATCACCAAAAATGTAGTAATCAAATAATGCTTTCCAAGCTTCTTTCTCTTTGTCTGGGCGATCTCTAACGCTCATCATGGCATGCATTAATGCGTCCATTGGGCTGCCTAAATAAGGCTCTGCTTCCATCCACCAATAATTCACCATGACATTGAAACGATCAAATGCTTCTACTTCATGCCACCACATACTGGGGTAATATAGGCCATCACCTGGTTCAAGATCTGCAATATAGGCATTATCAAGCGCCACTTGTAACCGAGGAAAGCGGCTAAAATCTGGGTTACTGAGATCAGCTAACGTCACCACTTGTCCACCAGGTGTTGGGCTTAAAGGGCCGGGGTATAGGTTATTTATTTGATCAGGAGGAAATAAAGTGAAACGCCTTTTACCTACTACACAACAGGCAATATTTTTTGGTTGATCAAAATGTGCGGCGGCAACAGATTCTGTGCCTAACCAGATTTTTGAAACAGGCTGATTATTTTTAAATTCGGCATGATTAAAGTCTAATTTATTCGTTTGATTAAGCGCAGGGAACCCTTCATCAAATCTGAGTGAATTGATATAGAAGTAATCATGCTCTTCTTGGGTTAATTGGCTTCGTATAGCATCGAAAACGTCAGTAATTGTGCTTCGGTTACTGGAGAAGTTGAAGCCAGTACAGCTTTCATTGTAACCAAAACGGGCTTTATTTTCAGCAGGAGCTTTATAAACAAGTAATGGACGTTTATTGTAATGCTGCTCGAGTTGAGCCATTACGATATTAGAAGGTTGCTGAGCTGACTCTTGACCCGCTTTCACTAACGGCCAATCTTTAACCAATCCTTTTAGAATGACAGGCTGGTTCTGTGAGAATAATTTATCGTATGGGATAGTTTGAGGCGTGATCCCTTCTAGTATCTTCACTACATTTTTAGCTTCGTTTTGATTATGATCTTTATTTGTCATCATGCACGTCCTTCGTTATTTAGAAGATTCCAGTATCAACAAAGAATTAATACATTGCAGATTTTGCATTTTTTAGTTCTATCAAGGTTTGAAAGTTACCCATCGACGACAATACAAAATACAACAAACTGAGTACGCCATATTGGTTCAATTCAGCCAGATTAGGGCCATCTAGTTTTGCGAGTTTATCTTGATTAACCGTATAATAATCAGTGAAATTCACTTCTTCTACATTACTGAGCTTAACGTTAATAGATACGGGTTCTAACAAATCCATTGACTTAACAAGCGTATAAAGTGTTTTATCAAATTGCATTCCACTATCAATAGTTTGCAAGGCTTTTTTTACATAATTTAGATAAGGTGCTTCGCCGCCAAATTGAAGAAAAACATTCTCACCCTGGTCGGTATTTACCCGTGCATCTTCCATATCAATACAAATGACAGGATCTTGTTGTTCGTTACTTTCTTTATTCGGTTTTTTATACCCTAAACTAAATGGGCCTCGCGCGAGTAATGCGGGTACAAACCGAGTTGTCCAACCATTTTCACCCATAAATAGATTTTCATCTCTTTCCAAACCCAAAATCACGTGTAACTGTGTGAGCCCTGTTTCAGAATTCTTGTGAAATACCAGTGGAAATTCTTTATGTAATTCGCCAATTTCAGTAGCGTATATCAATGAACGATTTACATTTAAGTTAGATTCAGGTCGTGTATCAACCTTAATATCTTTATGATCTATATTATTTAAGACTATTGCATTGCTCATCGCATACTTCGCTTTATTATAAAGTTGCGTCATATCCCCATAAATTACTAGGAACAATGACCTTAAAAAAAGAATGAAACATTAATATCATGTTTCACTCTTAGGTAATACCAATCCCCATAAATAATTTTTAACGTATAATCATGAGGAATGGTATCGAATAAATATCTTCAGCTAATTGATTAAACTGAAAAATTTATTCAAAGTCTAAAATTTGTAATTAGCACTTAACACAAAACGTCTATCTGCTTCTTGAACAAAGAAAATATTGTTTTTACTACGACCATACTTACGAAGACCTTCTTCAGTTAAGTTAATAATATCTAAACTTACCGTTAAGTCTTCAAGTGGGCTATAGCTTACGTTGATATCTATTTGCTCAGCTTCAGCAAGATATACCGGATTACGCGGACCTTTACCACGGTTAGTCGTACTTAAAAACTCGTCTCGCCAGTTATATGCAATACGTGCTGAAAAGCCTTCCATCTCATAAATTAATACTGCGTTAGCCGTATCACTTAAACCTTCCAATGCAAATTGATCAACATTGATAGAACCACCATTATCATAACCAATATCACCATTTACGGTAGTGTAGTTTAATTGATAACCAAAACCGGTTTCACCAAAGAAATGTTGCCATGCAAATTCAAAACCATCGATTATTGCACTTTTATCGTTCACAGGACCCGTTACTTGAAATTGTAATTCTGGATCACCTGCTTGTGCAAATACATCATAAGCAGCAAAAACTTCACCCTCAAAGTTCGGATTTGCAACAGGGTCTTGAAAATCTGCAGCGCCATTTGGAAAATCAGCTGGATTTTGCAAAACTGCAGACATGGTAAATAAGTTAACTTCGTTAACATCATAACCACCTGCGGTCAGTGCTGCTATTGCATCACCTGAAGTTGTACCCGCAGCACCTGATGTCGCATCTAACAAACCAAATAATGTTTTTTGACTTTGTGCGATACCTACAAAATTTTCAACATCTTTTCTATAGTAACCTATAGAAACTAGACTTGATTCGCTGTAATACCACTCTAAAGATAAATCAATGTTTGTTGATTCAAGCGGGTCTAACTGCGCATTACCAGATGTACCTGTTGCTACGCCACCTAATGCTGTTATGCGAGGTTGAGGTGAGATAGACGTAGATTGAAACAGTTGATCATAAGATGGTCTCGCCAGAGTTTTACTAAATGAAGCACGAGCTTTAATATCAGCATTTACATTAAGCGTAAAATCAATACTTGGCAAAAAGTTAGAGTAGTCATTTTCGTCTTTAATCGTTTCGACTGTAGAACCTAGTACAGGTAAAAAGTCGTTATCAGCTTCCCAAATTATTTGTGTAGGCAAAAATTGATTAGACGATGAAGTAACATCTGTTTGCTCGTAACGTAAACCAGCAACAATGTTTAATGTCATATCAGCAACTTCATAATCCATTTGTGCTTGAACATATAAAGATAAGATATCTTCTTCAACAGTATTATCATCATCGGTATTAATTGAACGATCCGCTAAAGATACGCCATAAGCAGGACCAACTGCATTTAGAAGTGAAACTGGGTCACCACTGAATGAAACACTACCTAATGGTATTGTTGTTCCACCTGGCGAAAGCGCATCTGCGCCGTCAACTCCTGAAAGGTCATGATCTTCAAATGCACAAGCTGTACAACTTTGGTCAAATAATCCTTCTGGAATATCGCCAGGAGACGTTACGCCCCAATCGCCCAAGGCATCAGTTGACGCTTGACGAGTTTGTGTCATTTCTGTTGAAATATATCCAACCCCAAAATCAACCGTAACCTCATCACCTAACCATTGACCTTCTATACGGAATTGGTCAACATTTGAAACTTGATTAGACATATCAGTTTGAGTCACTTGAGAGCCGATATCTGCTTTATCAAAAATCCCATTGCCATTACCGCCTTTAAGCGTATCTTCAACTAAAATGCTTGCTGCAGGAATTGGCTGCGTAAAATCAACTGTTTGAAAACCAGCAGTTGCACCTGCCATATTAAAACGAACAGAGTTAAGTCCTAGTGGACCCGCACCACCACTTGTTGCTTCTGATGACGCAACATCAAAACTTAAGCTTAAGTCATCATTTAGTTGATACGCAGCATTAAAGCCAAAAGATTTTAATTCATCTTTTGTTGCTAATGCTAAATTTTGGAAAAAGAAATCTTTACCAATAACTTGGTTATTTGCGCCACCCGTCTCAGAAAATTTAACAGGCGTAGACACTACTGGGTTTCCATCAAATTCAACGGTACTGAATTGTCGAGCAAACCATATTCCATCAATAAGTGATGTAGACTCTTTCTCATTTTTTGCATAAGTTGCATCAAAAGTTAATCTAAGGTCGTCACTAGGTTGATATTGCAAGGTTAACATCGCATTCGTACGTTCACGATTATCTTCGTTAATGCCTATACCAATGTTACTTGGTATAGCTAAAATTTGACCTATAGTAGGTTCATTTACAACGGTTGCTCCTGGGATGGTAAGAGAATCTAAATCATCGGCACCATTATACGTACGCAACTCATAGACTTCAGTACTCATATGACGACTACCAGAGTCACGTTCTTGGAATGAACCAAATAATGACACACCAAACGTTGAATCTTCATTAACCCAAGTAGTCACACCACTTATTTCAGGAGTGATACCGTCACCACTTTCATCTTTAACAGCTTTAACACCAATAGAAGCCGAATTTTCACTTTGTTCAAGAGGTTTAACGGTATTGATGTTGATTGTTGCTCCAATACCACCAGAAGCACCAGCAGCTCGACCCGTTTTATATACTTCTATTCCGCTAACGCCTTCAGAAGCAAGATTCGAAAAATCAAATGAACGACTAGTACCAGCTGCGCCTTTATCTTGTGGGTTACCTGTTATAGTACCTACATTAGCTGCTGGCATTTGACGACCGTTTAAAGTCACTAAATTAAAGTTACCGCCAAAGCCACGAACGGTTACTTCTGAACCTTCACCGTTAACGCGGTTAATTGATACACCTGTAATACGTTGCAAAGATTCTGCAAGGTTAGTGTCAGGGAATTGCCCCATATCTACTGCAGAAATTGCATCAACAACACCTGTTGATTGACGCTTAACATTCATTGATTGAGATAAGCTGCCACGCATACCTGTGACTTGAATAACTTCAACTTTTTCTTCTTCTTTCTTATTTTCTTCTGCTAACACTGGCACCATTACTGAAGTACCAAGCATTACACTGATGGTTTTGGCGAGTAATGATTTATTAAAGGTTTTATAATTTTTGTTAATCATGTTTATGTTGCCTATTATAGTTTTTTATTATGAAGGTATAGTGCATACGAAACTGCTTTTCCATTCGTCTAGAACTAAACCTTTCTACTTTCTTTCTATACTTTATTTCTTATTCCCCCTGGTTTTCTTTAACCCCAGAAATCCTTTTCCTATGTATACAGACGAATGAAATTTATTTTTCCGCTAGTTTTTTCATGAAAATCTATTTTTGAATAATATTAATAATTCATATGAGTTAGGTTTTCATTAGTTACTAACAAACTAATATATAGCTTGAAACAGCTATTGAATTGGCCTTTGGGGTTCATAAAGACATAGATGAAAGGTCAAAAAATATAAGTAATATATAACTAAAAAAAAGTGAATATTTGTTATGAAATATTTATTATTGTGCGTAAAACAAAATCGGCGTTGTATATTTTATGGCATATTCATACACTGTTTACTTCCTCGTTATTATTTTGTTTCTTCAACCTATATTTAAGTATGGAATATGAGTAAAAAATCCATTTCAGCAACTTACGTAGATAAATTTATTAATCAATTTAGTGTCAAACAAATCATTGAAATGTTTGATCTGATGCCTGATGTGCTTTTTTGGGTAAAAGATGAACGGAACTGTTTTGTTTATGCAAATCAATTCTTTTTGGAGCATATTGGCGTAACCTCATTAGCTCAAATAGTAGGGCTAAGTGATTTTGATTTTTCACCTGCTCATCTTGCTAAGCAATTTAGTGTCGATGATCAGAAAGTGATGCATGGAGAAGTGGTTAATAATCGTTTAGAAATGAACAATACAACAACAGGTGATATCGCTTGGTTTACTACATCTAAACGGCCTTTACTAGATGAGCAAGGAAAACCTATTGGCTCTTATGGTATTTCACGACATTTAGAAAAAACATCTCTAGCACTATCTGGAATGGATGCCTTGAAAGCACCTGTTGCCTACGTGAGAAAAAACTATATGCAGAATATTTGTTTAAAAGAACTCGCCGAAGTAACACATTTGTCTATTAGTGCTTTAGAACGGCGATTTAAAAAATATTTAGGTAAAACACCTAAACAGTTTATCAATGAAGTGCGATTAGAAAATGCGCGACGTTTACTCATAGAAACCAATATTGCTATTGCCACTATTGCTAATGATACAGGCTTTGCTGATCACAGTTATTTTAGTCGTCAGTTTCAAAAGTTATTCGATCAAAGTCCTTCTGCATTTAGACAAGAGCATTGCTCAAATATACTAAATAATAAGTAAATGTAATATTATGGGTTTAAAGTGGTTTAGTATAAGTATCCATCCAATATTTATCTGGAATATTAAGCGTTTCAAAACTTAACACATCAGTTCCGTTTAATTGATACACAGCACGATTATTTAGCTTTTTTAGAGCATCTTTTATTATTGGGTGATTATTAAAAAACACCAAAAATTCTTCATAATGGTTTTCAAAGGCAGAATTAAAAATTTTGACAAGATCTGGCCGTTTAGGAGAAACAAAAATAAACATGGGAAGTTTGTAAATTAATAACAGCTTATCATCAACCAATAAATTTCTGTCTGTACATTCATCATGTTCATTCAAGCTACAACGCTCACCTAATTCATTATAGGGTTCAATAATTGAACGAGGAAATAAAGATGATCTATTTACTTCAATCATTTTAAAGAGAGAGTCAAAGTCTGCAATAGTTCTTACCTTTGTAAAGCCACCATTTTTTAAAATTAAGACATCTCCCCAACCTTGTCCTTGAATAACTTTAAGTTTTTTTAGCTCTGTAAAGGGTATGCCGGTGTTAAGAATAGCGCTGGTTTCTTTATTAGTAATAAAGACACGATGTCCTAAAAGCCCTCTCAAAATTGGATATCGTATAGGAGCTACAAGTGTTTCGATATTTATTGTTCCTCCAAACCAATCTACATCGTAAACGCCCTTCTGCATCAGTAATTGTCGTCTGGTTTGCGAACCAGTGTCCTCTATTGATATAAAGCGTCCTTTTTTACCAGAAACTTCAATCAGGAATTTCACTAAATCGATAGCATATTGATCTAATGCTGAACCTTTCCTTGGTTGGCTGTATTTTATTTGAATAGAGTCCGCATATGATGTGCTAATAAGACAGGAAGCTAATATGCAAAATAAAGCTACTTTAATCATTAATTTTCAACTCTATTATTTATCGATGCTGAGGCTGACATTGATACGATTATATTCAAGTCCAATTTAATAGATAAATCTATATACAAAGCATAGTATAAAAATAATTATTCAGAGTTGTTTTTTATCAGGGGATGAGATCCTATATAAATTTACACATCCCATTTCCTAATGAATCATTGGGTCTTAAGGTGTATCCATAGCGACTATAGAAGCTTTCTTTTCCTTTTGCGGCTAGAAGTCCGATTGTTGAACCTTTCTTGGCAGCGTCAGATAAATAACGTTCAATTTCCAACATCAAGGCATGGCCAATACCTTGTTTTTGATAATCAGGATCAACAACTACATCTTGAATATAAAAATACATATAACCATCCCCGACTACTCGTCCCATCCCAATAATTCTAGATTGATCACGAATGACGACATAAAATAATGAATTAGCTAAACTATTTTTAGCCATTTCAAAGTTAGTTTCTCCCCAGCCTATTTTATGCCTCAATGCTATAAAGTCTTCAACAGAAGGACTTTCGAACAAAATATGGTATTTAAGTAGATTCATTGCAGTTCCCATTAAAAATGCTTTTTGAGTAAATAATGTTCAGCAAAAAAATGATATTTTCTTCTATGATTTTGAGAAAACTAAAAGACGATTATTAGCTGGCATAGCATGATCGTCAATTAAAGTAAGGCCTGCTGAATTTGCCAACAATAAAATGGCTTCAATATCTCGAATACCACTGTTTACATCTCTTTCTTTTAGCCATAAATCAAAATTGGCATTACTTTCACTGCTAAATTTTCCTTCATAATTGAAGGGGCCGTATATGCAAACACTCGCACCAGGTGTTAGATTTGACTGAAGAGCTGTGAAAAACTTAACCACTAATGGCCAACTAATTATATGCAGTGTATTAGCGGTATATATCCCATCAACTGGATGATTACCTTCTGGCATTACCCATTTTTTATCTAAATCAATAACGATGGGTCTTTGTACATTGGCACTACCTGTTTCATCTAACCATAAATTAATACCATGATGGTTTATCAATAAATCACTGGTTTGCCACGTTAAGTGAGGTGATTTTTGACCAAAGAAAACAGCATGTTGCCCTGTGCCTGAACCAATCTCTAACACATATTTTGTTTCTGAAAATACAGTTGTCAATATATCTAAAATGGGTCGTTTATTATTTTCGCAAGCTTGGGAAAAAGGTTTATTCATCATATATTTTTCCATTATTGGTCAGATTGTTTAAAAGGCAATAATTGCTGACACTTTTGTTGATACGTTAGCATATGTTCTTGCTCTTGTTGGCAAAAAT
>CAJWBY010000107.1 GCA_913020705.1 uncultured Colwellia sp. | reverse complement strand
AATATTGAAAATGTTAAAAGAAAAGAAACTACGAAAGCAATGAAGCGATGAATTTTAAATTTTTCTTGCCATTTTGTTGTTGTGTATCGGGCAAATAAAAATGCAATGACATAACCAAGTACAACATTGATTAATCCATTTAAAAGGTATTTCAGCGTGATCGCTATTTTGGTTACTTCGAGGTAATTGGTAAAAATAGCTAATTGAACACCTGCTATCATCCATCCTAAAGTTAACCAGTATAAAATACCAAAAAAACAAGGATTCTTGTTACTTTTCATTGCAAAATGAATAACAATAATTTCTAGTGTAAAAGGGGGAATTGCAACAAAGTTTCCCCAACTTAATCCCGTTACCCAACTACTTAACAAAGTACAAAATAGTCCTGCTCTGAGTCCGAATAATAGCGTTATCGTAATGGCTATTACATTCCCAAAAACAAGTTGAGAACCTGCAAAGTGAGGTACAGGAAAATAATTAACGAGTGCAGAGGCGAGTGTTGCTAATATTATTACAAAGAACCTATGATAGCCAGATGTTTGCATTAATGTTTTCCTCAAATTCAGTAGTACGTTAATTTGTTACTTATAACTATAAACTTAAACCTTAGAGTAAAGAAATCAAAGTGGGTTTATCACTTGAGAAATCAATATAAATTTCACTATAGTTGGCACGAGCCGCATAGTTAATATGGCCAGCTCATGAAAGATGTAATTATGTACCTAACACCTACATAGGTGATAACAATAGCAAATAGCAAGGTCCAACCCATAGTGCAGTATTCTTATCTATTCGTCTATCTGATTTTTATTTAGTAACAAAAAGCAATAATGATAATTTTCAAAAAGATAAGGTGCTTTATACTTTAAGAATTCGACGAAGTCTCACTAAACATAAAAGAGCTAAATTATCTGAGAATACGAGAAGCTCTCCTGCCGAATAGCATATGGGCTCTCTCAGGTACTGAGTATTTAGAGCTGTTCTCGTCTAAATAGAATCGATGAAAAAAATGAATAGATGAATGAATGACCAATCAGTAATTTAAAGAGGATGAATACTAATAACGGATCGTAGTTTTGTTGCAATAAGTACCCATGATACTACTATCATTTACGCGTATTATGGGTACTTAGCACTACCAAAAATTAATTAAAACGCCATAGTAAAACTGAGATTAGAGCTGACAAGATTCTCGTGACGTTCATTAATTAAGGCATAATCAATTTGTTGTAACTCTAAAGTGATTTTACTGCTATCTGTCACTGTCCAGAGCATCCCTATCGAGGAACTAAAACTTATTTGATCATTATCTTTAGCAATATTTGCACTAACACTACTTCGTGCTGCACCAATTCGGCCGGTAAAACCAAAGTTTAGTGTGACCATTTTTTCAGCTCTTAAGCCCAAAAATATATGATTAAATGTTTGTTTTAAATTAACACACTGATTATCTATTAAATAGTCATTACAATAAGTCCCAGTGTCATTCTGAAGTTTGCCCATTTCTGCTTCCACAGCAAGCCAGTCATTTAGCTTATAGCCACCTAATATACTGTATTTAGTACTGGGTACACTAAGTTGCTCATCCACACTTGTATGGTTAAACCCGAAGGTCGCACCGCCATACCATTTAGTATCATTGGCTTGCGCTAAGCTTAAGCTGCTAACAAACAACAAGGGTATCATCATCATTTTATTAATCATTGTTTGTATCCTGTAGGTTAGTTAGTGTAAACGAGATGCTTGAATCACTTTTTATATTATAATGTCCGCCTGCAAAATTTGGGTCTATGGTTCCAGTGTTTTCTTGATATAAATGTGCGTTAACGGTACAACCTTCATCCTCAAAACCATACACTTTATTGATTGTATTCATTGGTATAAGTAAACTTGTTTGCCCCTCTGCTAAATCATACGGCACCCCCGCTAGATCGATATTAACAAAAGAGTAATCTTGCTCTAAGCACTCACCTCGTAAATATAATTTACTGTCCTGCGTAACGGGTACATCCCATTCAATAGATAAATCGGTTGTACTATGATCAATAATTTTTTCTGAAGTAGGAGTTAAGAATTGAAAAAAGTTAGGCACCTGAGCACTTGATTCTAATACAGATCCCGTACTACGATTAAAAATAACGGTTAACTCATCGCCTGCTTGTAATGGAGACGATAGTTCCTCATCTGAAATATACGTACTGTAATCTGAAGAACTAAAGTTACTTGCCTTGGTACGTTTGATATTAAGTGAAAATTGTTGATTGTTATTAATACTTAAAAATTGCTGTTCATTTGGCGATGAAAAGTAAATAACATCGTTAGAAAAATATGCGCTGGTCGCATTAATGCTATTTTTAGACACTGTTATGTCAATATTTTGAAAAATTAACTGCTCTGGATAATCAGTGGAGGGGTTATCATCAGTGCACCCTATCAGCGAAATCAACATCAATATACTTGATGACTTTATTAAATGGTTCATTGAGCGAAAGTCCTTTTATTTTATGTTATTAGATTGAACTGAGGGGCATATTAATACAAATAATTAACATTTAAAAGGAGGTGTTATAACCTCATATTTATTAGCGGTGTAATGTCGTGTAATGGTTATTTTTCGTTATCTGCAGCATTCTGAATTCTCTCTATAAGCTGATTATTATTTGGAATATCCCATGAATGAATCAAAAGCATTTATCAATGGCATAAAAGCTCAGAAAGCTAATTATAAAGCGAGTGCTCCCTGCACTATTGTTCAGCCTATAGATTTTAAATTCGAAGAAAGAGAAGTTGATTCTAATTTATACTGCTTTTTCACACGTAATAACACAAGAAATAACGGTATTGACAGAAATCAATTACAAAAGCCAACACTATTAAATAAGCTTACAACTTCAGCGCCTAAACTGAATCAGAAAAAAATACCCATGCACACAGAAATTACTATTATCAAATTATTTGAACAAGACGATATACTTAAGCTTAAAAACATCAAAACCCTTGCACAACAAAAGCTTAAATTTAATATCACGGATAAAATTCTTGCCTTTTTTTCCAAACCTATGGCTTCGCTTTTTAAATAAATTGAAACTCATCATCTCACTTTCGTTTTCGCATTCGGCAATATAAGCTGATAGTATCCATAAGGTACTAATAATCTATTGATTTCTAATTTATAAAATTCTCAGTGATTAAATCAGCCGTATAAATCTGATATTTAGCGGTTAATGCAAAATAATAAGGGACAAAAATGACGATTACTCAAACTGAAAGCGAAACTGCAGAGGTAAAACCTGCGACCACAACCATTTATGTGAACATGGAATTTTCCAGACTTGCTAACGATATAAATAGCGGCACCTTGGCACATCAATTTAATGGCAAAGGGAGAAAAGTTGCTTTATTACCTGAAGAACAAGAATCAAACTACCTTTATTACTCAGCAGACAAAGCAGGCAAAGACATATTACCGCAGCCTTTTGAAGTCAACAATGGCGAGAACATTAAGTTTAAATTACAAGCGGCGCCTAACGACAGTAGTAACGCTAGCTATAAATGGAAAGGCATTATACAAAACAGCTTTGACTTACAATTCGTTTCAGAGAAAAAACACAGCGCCACCTATAACGCTGTTGCAACAGAAGGCACTGAGACTGATGATGTAATTATTAACATTAACTTTAAGCTCGATGGTGATAAGTTTTCAGCGGCTTGGGATCCTAGGGTAATAATAAAAAGATAAATAAACTTATTTTAAGGCTTTAGTTATTAATTCACGATATTGCGAATCATGTCTTAAGTTATCAAGTAAAGGTGATGAAGTGATTTCAGCTATTGAATAGTTATTGATAATAGCAAATTCTAGATACCTAAGAGCCGCTTTGTTCATATTTAAACGGGCATAAGCGGCTGCTATAAAAAATTGATTTTCTCCGGAACCTTTCTCGCTTATTTTTTCAGCATAAAAACTAGTCTTTTCAACATTGTCTAAATTAGCATAATAATAAGATAACGAAGTAATGGCATATTGATTATTAGGATTTAATGCAATCGCTTGTTCTGCCAATTTTATCGCATGTCGAAAACTACCTATATATTTTTCATTATTGGCAAAACGATAAGCATCCGCTAAGTTGCCCCATTTAATATAATCACTATCGTTCAAAGCTATCATGTTTTCATAAGACTGAACCGATTTTTTATAGTTTTTTAAAATAAAAAAATAAGTACCAAGATTTGCATATACATCTGCATTTGGTTCAATAGCTAATGCTTGTTGTGCCACTATAATTGCTTTATGGATATCACCATTAAGGTAGTAGCAGGAACTTAAATTAAGGTAAGCAATATAATTATTGGGGGTTTGCTTCGCTAGTTGTTCAAAGTACTCGATTGCTCGAACATATTGACCGTTACCAAAATGAAAAATACCTAGCTCGATTAATACTGCATTATTATTCGGCATTAATTTATATGCTGTTAATAGTATTTCTTCTGCTTTTACTAGCTCTCCTAGTTCTAGATAAGAAATAGATAGACTTGTATAAGCCTTTAAAAAACTTGGTTTAAAACTAATGCTGTTGTTAAACAACTCAACGGCACCTTCATAATCTCCTTGATTAAGCTTAAGTTCAGCTTGCAAATAGTTCAGTAAAGGATGGTGTCTATCTACTTTTGTCAGTGTATCGACTGTTACTACCATTGGTTTTAATAAATCTATATCTTTAGTTTCGGTAAAACTGCGTAATTGCGCTTCTGCCAAACCGACATAAGCATCAGCATAATTGGGATCAAGGTCAATAGCCGCCTGAAACGCCTTAAGCGCCTTACTAATATTATCGCCATGGTCAAACCGATATAAATACCCCTGCCCTTGTAGATAATACTTATAAGCGCCATCAAAAGTTGGTTTTTGTGCAGCAAACTGTTGGTTCAATGCAGGTGGTATTTTCCAACCCAGAATGTCGAGCACTTGCTGACGAATTTCCGTTTGCGCATCAAATAGTTTATTGGCATCAAGGGTTAATTGTTTTGACTTTAGTACCCGACCATCAGCGCCATTCACCAGTGTTAAATGCAAACTGCGAGTCGACCCCATATGCTGAATGCTACCGGTGACAATAGTATCAACACCATATTTATTATAAATACCACTAACGCTAGGGTCTTCAAGGTTTCTAATTTCACTAGTCGGAAGTACCCAAGTCGTACCATCACCTTGTTGATAACCGACTTCGGCTAAATCGCTGCTGAGCATAGTGGCAATGCCATCACTAAATATTTGCAATACTGGGTCGCCGCTAATATTGTCGAACGGTAAAAAGGCTATTTTTTTCGATTCTACTAGCTGTCGAGCAATTAAATCTTGCGTGCTGGGCGGGAATAAAACACTACGAATACTCCAACCTAGTATGGCGATTATTGGCAGTAATAAAAACGCTTGTGTAAGCCAGTGTTGTTGTTGCCACCAGTTTTTTTTATGATTAATTTTTTCAGCTATAGCGTCGATGTCTTGCCCGAGTGCTTTGGCGGTTTGATAACGTTCTGCAGGCGCTTTTTGTAATAATTTATCAACTACCGCTATTAGCTCAGGGGGTAATTGCGGTTTTAACTCGGCTAGTGGGGTATATTTTCCGTGGCTAATAGCTTGGGTAATTTGTTTAATATTCAAACCTAAAAAAGGCTTAACCCCAGTTAACATTTCATATAAAACAATCCCCAATGAAAACAGGTCTGAACGGGTATCGCTCACTAGACCTTGAATTTTTTCGGGCGACATATATTGCGGAGAGCCAACTATGGCCAATGCTGGTGTTAATGATTGCTGTTGAGCCTTTGCTTGTTCATCGCTAGGCTTTTTATTTGTTGAAGACTCTTTATTTCCTGAAGGCGCTTGTTCTGCTGAAGGCTCTGCAGGCTCGACAAGTGCCGAAATACCAAAATCGAGTATTTTAATACGGCCATTAACGTCAAGCATAATATTTTGCGGCTTAATATCATGATGAATAATTTGTTGCTGATGAGCACAAGCAAGAGCCGCCACCATTTGCTTGGCATAATCGAGCACTTTATTGAGTGCCATTCCCTGCGAAGGAATAACGGTATTTAACGGGTTACCGTCAACCCACTCCATCACAATAAAATTGGCATCGCCGTCACGGGCAATATCATAAATAGTGACAATATTAGGGTGATTGAGCTTAGATATGGTTTTTGCTTCAGCAAGTATTAATGGCTGTTCAGTACTGCTGATTCGGAGTGTTTTAATCGCAACATAACGTTCTAAAGCCAAATCTTTAGCTTTATAGACAGCGCCCATACCGCCTTTACCTAAAATATCGATAATTTTAAAGTGCGCCATACTGCTATTATTTAGCTGTGCTTTTTGCTCATCTTCAGAGAGTAACTCTTGATGATGAAACTGAGTATCTGCTATAGAGAGTGGATCGATGCTTGGCTTTACTTGGCTATCTTTTATCACAGTATGACCATATTAGGTCAATACCATGCTTGACCGTTTGATTATCATTCTGCTAATGATCACACGGCGATACCTATATGTACAATACTAATCGCTAAGTAAAATGACTTGGTTTAACAATTAAGCATATGCTCTCGTTGAAAAACCTAGTGATTCACATATTGACTAGCATTCTGACCAAGGCTTTGACTTGTATTTTGCTCAGTCGATTGACCCGTATCACATTCAACATTATCGCCTTTGATTATACGGAAAGACTTACTGGCCAAACGAATTTTACCGGCATTACGTTCAATAATATTACTGGATTCGCAGGCATTATTTAGCGCATCGACAAATTGTTTACGAATGCGATAAATTTGTATATTTAAGTGGCTGGCATCAACCCCTAAATCTTTAGCAAGCAATTCAGCATAGACCCAGCCTTGTTCACTGTCTTCATAACCTTCTTGTATATCTTTGGCGCGCTGACGTGCTAAGCAGAGTGTTAGGTAATGATGGCTGCGCATCAGTAAATCAATGTTGTGTTCACCGCTTTGCATAAAAACATGTGTACTTTCTTCATCAAGACTCGTATGAAAGGTAAAAGTTAATTCATCGAGTGAGGTAACACTAGGCCTTAGTTGTTGGGTATCGGCCACTGTGCGGTTTATTTGCAGCTGCCAAGTTAAACCATCAATATCTAAGTATTCTTGATCATTCAACTCAGATGCTAATTTTGACTGGCTAAGATTATCATCGAGTATTTCTTGCCACCAAGAATAGGTTTGATTGTTAAAGCTAAGCACCATATTGTGTGATTTTTTGCTTGGTAATAACTGAAAGTACTCTAGTTGAATTGCGTCGCTATTATGTTCTATCGGAATAAGGCAATCACAAGGCGCATTAATGTCATGAACTTCAAACGCATAGCCTGATTTACTCGCGAAGTTAAGTACATCACCTACTTTAAGTTCTGCCACTTGATCGCGTGCCAACTTACTGCCATTGAGCCAAGTACCGTTACTGCTCACGTCACGCAACAACCAATGTTGATCGTTCCATTCAATAAAGGCATGAATTTTAGACACATAAACATCGGAAATAAAAGTATTAACTGAACTATTAAGTCGACCAAAGGTATGGTGTGATTGTAATAGACAATTTTCTTGGGTTTGATTATTAATTAAAACAGCCATAACTTTTTCCTTGATTCCTCATGCAAATCTCTAACGTGGTTAGTTAAACTTAGTAAAATAAAACGACAACACTCAATCAATTTATTTACCCTTAATTATACCTGCACTAATACAAACTGTGTGTTTTATAAGTCGCCAATCTCACGGGCATACCTTTCAGTCTCTTTAGCCCTTTAAATAAAAGTCTATACCTTATGAAAAAATAAAACATTACAGCGTATTACCCGCCACTCATTCACAATTAAATATTTAGATTTCAATATATATTTTTCTCTTAAACGGATCAAATGTAAATAGACCCAAAGCAATACATGACAATGTCTTACTCCATGTAAACTGACTAAATTCACGTGTTAATTCCTCGATTTTATTGCTAGAAATAAACAAAAAGTCATTGTTATATAAAATTTAGTTACGACACGTTAGTATTGTTAAATGTGTAATTTTTATTGTTGGGTAGCTCTTATGAAATGGCCAGTTTTAATACTCGTTATTCTTGGCCTTGTTATGGGCTGTAGTGAAATAAAGACAGACGATGAATTCAAAATAGTGCTCAGGCTCAGTCACGTTTTTAGCCCCAAAGAAGATCTTGCCATTTCAATGGAAAATGTCGCGAAAAGCGTTTTTGAAAAAACCAACGGCGCCGTAAAAATACTCACCTACCCGCAAGGACAAATTGCCACCTACAAAGACGGTGTTGAACTGGTTGTGCGTGGCGCTTATTTCATCTCTGTTGAAGACCCTTCTTACATTGGAGACTACGTACCAGAATTCACCGCACTTGTAGGACCCATGTTATATAGAGACTATGATGAATTCATTAGTTTAGTGAAAACCCCTTTAGTTCAGGGCTGGATTAAAAAGGCCGAGACAAAGGGAATTAAAATTTTATCAATGCAATATATCTTTGGCTTTAGAAACCTTATAACCGATAAAGTGATCAAAACCCCAGATGACCTTCAAGGTGTAAAATTAAGAACACCTGGCAGTAAACTATTTATTGAAACACTAAATGCAATGGGTGCTACAGCCACACCTTTACCATGGGGTGAAACGTTTAGTGCTATTCAGCAAGGTGTAGTTGATGGACTTGAAGGCTCTGAATTTACCAATGTTCAAACAAAAGTTTACGAAACAGGTAAAAAGAACGTTGCGCTAACCAATCATTTTTTAGGTGTAGCGGGAGTCTACATATCAACCGAGGTTTGGAACAAAATACCTTTAAAGTATAGAACCATCGTTGAAAACGAATTTATAACTGAATCTCATGTAATGGTTAATTTATTGAAGTCGAAACATGCTTCGGTGGTAGAAGAACTAGAAGAACAGGGTGTGCAATTTAACGAAGTGGATAGACCATCATTCGAAGCTCGCACGTCATCACTTTTCAGTACGCTACCGGGAGTAAATATTGAAATGTATGACCAGATTCAAAATGAATTGAAAAAAATCAGAAGTGAAAGACAATAATGAATACGTATATGACTAAAAGAATTAAGCATTATTTTAGTTACTTAGAAGAAATATTAAGTGGCTTCTTTTTAATTACCATGGTTCTTCTCGTGATAGTGAATGTGTTGTTAAGGTCTATATTCGACTATTCCATCTTTTGGGCTGAAGAGGTTTCCACAATTTGTTTTGTGTGGGCCACTTTTGTTGGTGCAAGTGCCGTTTACAAACATAAAATGAATTTAGGCATCGACGTGCTTGTTTTAAAATGTTCATTGAACGTTCAACACGTTATTCGTTTTCTTGTAAATATTCTATTGTTACTTATTAATGGCTACATTTTTTACATGAGTGTGGTGTTTACAAGTATCTCGTGGAGTAAGCCCACCGCCGTATTAGGCGTTTCTTCTGCTGCGTTTAATGCCGCGTTAATTGTTAGTTTTGGTTTAATCACATTCCATACTCTTTGTTTTATCAAACAAGATATTCAGCAAATGACAAACCCTGGAGTTGTAGACTGATATGGCTTATATACCGGTAATTTTAGTATTCCTTCTCTATTTTACAGGCATCCCCATTGCCTTTGCATTGTTTGGTGCTTCAATATTTTATTTTACTTTTTTCGATGCGGGTATGCCGCCAGATCTTGTTTTACAGCAATTTATAACCGCTACAGCCTCTTTCCCGTTATTAGCCATTCCATTTTTTGTTATGGCGGGTTCAGTTATGAATTATTCTGGGATAAGTAAAAAGCTCATGCAAATGGCTGAAGTATTAACCGGCCATATGACAGGTGGCATGGCGCAAGTCAACGTGGTGTTGAGTACCATGATGGGCGGTGTTTCTGGTTCAGCGAATGCCGATGCCGCCATGCAAAGTAAAATTCTTGTGCCCCAAATGGTAAAACGTGGCTACAGCGCATCATTCTCTTCTGCTATCACAGCTGCTTCTTCTGCGATTTCACCTGTAATACCGCCGGGTATTACTATGATTATTTATGCGTTAATTGCCCAAGTTTCTGTTGGAGAAATGTTCGCAGCAGGTTATGTCCCAGGGATGATTATGGCGGTGTCCTTGATGGTTACGGTGACCATCATAGCTAAAAAACGAAACTATAAATCTTCACGAGATAAACGAGCCAGTGGCAAAGAGATATTTCTACAGTTTGTAGATTCAAGTTGGTCCTTGATGCTGCCCTTCGGTATTATATTAGGATTACGATTTGGTATATTCACACCTACCGAAGCTGGCGCTATGGCGGTTTTAGCCTCGGCTTTAATCGGTATATTTATCTATAAAGAGTTAACCTTTGCGCATATAAAACCCATTTTGCTGGACACTATTTATGGCACGGGAACTGTGGTCTTGATTATCGTCTCAGCTTCAGTTTTTGGTTATTACCTGAATTGGGAACGCATCCCTCAGTTACTAACAGAGCAACTTTTGCTTATGACAGATAACAAGTTGGTAATGCTGGGGATTTTGAACGTATTTTTATTATGTATTGGTATGTTTCTAGAAGGTGGAGCAGCGCTTATTATTTTGGCTCCTCTACTTGTTCCTGTCGTTGTTCAGCTAGGGGTAGACCCCGTCCATTTTGGAATGATTATTATAGTTAACATTATGATTGGTGGTGTAACACCGCCGTTTGGTTCGATGATGTTTACCACCTGCTCGGTGACTAAAGTACCTGTTGGTGATTTCGTTAAAGAAATTTGGCCCTTTATAATAGCGCTAATATTTTCGTTACTTGTCATCACTTATTTCCCAAGCCTAGTATTGTTCTTACCTAACTTGATGTAAGCGTTTAAAGCAAAGAAACATACTTTAATAACGTTAGTAGAATGTTCAGTTTACGGTATCATGCTTGTACTGTATTTTTGAAAACCACATAACCACCTATAAGCTATTGATATTTAATAAGAAGAAGAGGGGCTACGTGACAAAAAAACATATTCTCGTCATAGAAGACGAATCAAGTATTGCCGAAAACATCACCTATGCCCTCACGTCTGAAGGTTTTAACTGTTCGTGGGCTGGCATAGGTTCCGAAGGTTTAGATTTATTAGCAGCCAAAAATATTGACCGAACTGTTGATACTCATATTAAAACTATTCGAGCAAAACTTAGAGTCATAGCTCCTCAAAATAGTTTATTAACCACGCATAGAGGCGTTGGTTACAGCATTAAATTGAAATAGTGGTGCTATAAAATGAGCCTCTGAGGGTTGTAGATTGAACGTTGGAATAGACATATTTTCTGCTGGAACTGATTTTGGCGCATTCAATAACTCAACTATTTCTTCTAGATAATCTAAGTTATCCATATCGAACACGTTTGCGTTAAAAATTATTGTTTTACGTAGCTTGCTACAAATATCACGACAAACGCAAACGTACTTTATCCAGTAGACTAAGCTATCTTTTATTTCTTCAGCTTGTTTAATTTCGAGGGCGTTATTAGTCCAGTTTAAATCAATACGAAGTGGTTCACTATGTGGTGGAGATATCTCAAAAGCAAGTTCCCATCCATTAATCAACTTGAACATCATTTTCTGTAACCTTGGGAAATATGGAATTTTTAGTATATTTTGTTTAGCGCTTTCTTTAAATTATCTAGTTCGAGAGGTTTCACTAAATAATCGTTCATGCCACTGGCTATGCACTTTTCTTTATCGCCCTTTATGGCATTTGCTGTTAGCGCTATAATATGAATGTTTTGCACCGCAGCTCCTGCATTTCCTAATCTAATATTCTGAGTTGTTTCAAATCCATCCATTTGTGGCATCTGACAATCCATCAACACAAAACTATATTTTTTGGGATTACTTTTTAATATATTTAACGCTTCTATACCGTCGTTAGCAATATCAGATGGAATACCAAGCACTGATAACATATTTGATGCTACTTTTTGGTTTATTCTATTGTCTTCTACAATCAGAGCACATAGATTGGTGAAGGTATCTTCTATTTTGGTAGTTTCCAATTTATCTTCCGTGTTAAGTATTAGTTTACTTAACGTCGTAGAAAAGTTCATTGGTGTAATTGGCTTTCTACAAAGCGGAAAACACTGCTCTTTGAGTTTATTCTCTAGGTTGGTAGATAAAGCAGTCAACCATAACACATGATGTTTCATGGCTTTCCAGTTGCTTGCTAGATTAAATAATTCACCATTATAATAATCTTCATCTATGATAATTATTTTAGCCTTACTGTTTTGTAACGACATTATCTTTCTTTCACGTTCAAGCTCAAACGAAATTTCTTTAAAAGTATTTTCATTGAATGTTCTACATTGAACATTTGACCGTTTGAATAAATTCTTTACAATAGCAGCTGATTCAAAAGGCATGATTAGTATGGCTTCATCTAATTCATTATTAAATGATGGCCAGTTCGATTTTGTGTCTGTTGACAAGGCCATAACTGTCGCTGTGAACGTACTTTTTTCTCCAAATACGCTAGTTGCATTTAAATCACCAGACATCAACTTACATAGCTGCTTTGAAATTGTTAACCCTAAACCACTCCCTCCAAACATTCGGGTTGTTGAAGAGTCGGCTTGAATGAAAGGTGTGAAAAGTGTTGCCATTTTACTGGCTTTGATCCCTATTCCTGTATCTTCAACAGACATAACTAATTTTATTTGATTGTCTGATTGAGTTGTTAAACAGGTAACTTTTATTTGACCATTTTGAGTAAACTTAATTGAATTACCAATAAGGTTAGTCAGTATTTGCTTTAACCTTGTAGGGTCACAAACGACATTCACATGTTCTATCTTTTCAGTATCAAGAAGAAGTGTTAAACCTTTACTTTCAGCAGAGAGAGCATGCGAAACAACAACATCACTTATTAATGCTAATAAATTAAATTCAACGGATTCAATTTCTAACTTACCCGACTCTATCTTCGAAATATCTAAAACATCACTTAAAAGACTGAGTAATATTTTTGCACTTGATTGTGCAATCTTTATTTTTTCTAAATGATCTAGAGACATATCTGAATTAGAAAGTAATTCAAGCATACCTAATACCCCATTAAGGGGGGTTCTGATCTCATGGCTCATCGTTGCCAAAAATTCAGATTTCGCTTTATTAGCATTGTTGGCTGTTTCTAGAGCTTGTTGTAAGCTGTACGTTTTTTCCTCAATAACTGATTCTAAATTTTTATTCACTAAGGCAAGTGCCTTATTAGCCTCCTCTTTATTTTCTTTGGCTTGATGCAACGACGATAAAGTGTCATTTAATCTATTTGAAAAATCTTGAATAATAGCTGACATACTGTTCAATTCGATAAATATTGAAGGTTCAATGTTCAAATTGAGGTTTTCGAAATCACCAGTTTTATTCACTCGCTGTAAATTTTCATTTAATTTTTCAATAGGTTTACTCAATAACCGAGTAAACTTTAATGTCATAAATATGCTAGCAATAATGAAAATAAGAAATAATTTAATCGTAAAAAATACTTTTTCTAAAATTTGATCTTCATACACCACCCTAGGTACTGAAATAAATACAGTCCAGTTTAGCCCTTCAATTTTTGAGGACATACCTATACGATACTCACCTGATGAATCTATATAATAATAAGTCGAAGGATCATAAATATAAGTATTAACAGGCTCCTCTTTAATATTTTGTAAAAAGGTATAAGGCAGATTATCTGACCTATAAATTACTTTTTTATTGTTATCAAATATGAGTAAACTTTGCGCTTTATCCCAAGTTTTACTATCAAGAATCTTCATTTTTTGCAAATCTAAGGATGCTTCGATAATTCCAACAAAACCTCTGTCATGAGAGATTGGAACTGAAATAGCGATAATAGGATCATTACCAAAACCTCTGCCTTGAAATACATCTGACACATAAGGCTGCATTGTTCTCACACTTTCTATGAAGTAAGGGCGAGTATTTACATTGACGAAATCATTACCTGGCAATTTAATTTTTTCAATTAAATTCTTTGGTGCCGTAGCAATAAGATTGCCCGACTTTTCAGTAACAAGCATGGTTAATATATTAGGGTAAGTGCTTCGCATGTTATCTATTGAGCTTTGCCATGCTTGATAATTTATCGGACTTGGGTCTTGATTATGATTTAATTTGGCGACTAACGTGAGCATATCTACGTGATTGTTAATATAGCTATTGAGTTCCTTGGCGGTAATTTTTGCTTCTAAAAGTAAAGCGTGATTAAGCTGAGCTAACTTGTCTGTTTGAATGTTCTTAAGCCAAAAGAATGAGTGTGTGAATATTGCAAATGTTAAAAGAAAAGAAACTGCGAAAGCAATGAAACGATGGATTTTAAATTTTTCTTGCCATTTTGTTGTTGTGTATCGGGCAAATAAAAATGCAATGACATAACCAAGTACGACATTTATTAATCCATTCAAAAGGTATTTTAGCGTGATCGCTATTTTGGTTACTTCGAGGTAATTAGTAAAAAAAGCTAATTGAACACCTGCTATCATCCATCCAAAAGTTAACCAGTACAAAATCCCAAAAAAACAAGGGTTTTTGTTACTTTTAACCGCAAAATGAATAATAACAATTTCTATTGCAAAAGGGGGAATTGCAAAAAAGCTTCCCCAACTCAACCACGTTACCCAACTACTTAACAAAGTACAAAATAGTCCAGCTCTAAGCCCAAATAATAGCGTTATCGTAACGGCTATTACATTTCCAAAAACGAGTTGAGAACCTGCAAAGTAAGGTAGAGGAAAATAATTAACGAGTGCAGAGGCTAGTGTTGCTAATATTATTACAAAGAACCTTTGATTGGCAGATATTTGCATTAATGTTTTCCTCAAATTCAGTAGTACGTTAATTTTTAATTATAAACTTACATCTTAAAGTAAAGTAATCAAAGCGACTTTATCATTTGAGAAATCAACATGAATTTCACTATAATTTACATGAGTGGCACAGTTAATTTGGCCAGTTCATTAGAGATGTAATGATGCATCTAACACCTGCTTAGGTGATAACAATGGCAAAGAGCAACGTCCAATCCATAGTGCAGTATTCCAATCTATTCGTCTATCTGATTTTTATTTATTAACATCATTTTCTAATTATAGATCCTGCACATATTCTTTGAGTATTTAGGGCTTACTATATTACCTGAGCACTAAATAGAAAAGCATATATCCGCCGGGGATCTTTTACACGTGTTTCCCAAATGGGGAGTTAAATCGTTGGGATACTATGCAGTGCGGTCCGATAAATCTAGAAGAGAAAACCTAACGTTATTATTGGTGCGGTTTTTAGATGAACATTGCAATTAGAGTATATTGAGGGGAAACGCTGTAAACAAGGGAGATATTTAAAAAAACGGGCTAAACACTAAAAAGATAAAAGACTAAAAATAGATACTTTGTTATTTATCACTTTAAAAAGAGCGAAAGTCGCACTCAAATAGCCCGCCCTCGTCTCAAAGTAAAAACAAAAAAATGCCGCTATTAATTAGCGGCATTTTTAACACAATGTTTTAAAAAATTAATCTACAACTTCAAGATGATTAGTCTTGTTGAACTGTTGCTTCGGCAGAACTAGAGTAAGTCGTACTTAGATCGTCACCCACAACATAAGTTTCAAAGTCTTCATTTAGAACTGTCGAATCTGTTTCATCAGCAATCACGATGTCATCAGCGAGTAATTCTTTAGCTGACTCTTTCCCTGAGCTACCAATACGGATTTGATACGTTTCCGTTGCTGTACCAGTATTAATTGCAACATAAGGTCCGAAGAACGTTGTACCGCCATCAATTGAAACTGAGTAATCTGTTGCAGTCCATTTAAGCACTACATCAATATCAGTATCATCAGCATACGTTAAGCCTTCAATAGTTTGCTGATCTTTATTTGCATCACGGTATTTAACAGCGCCATTACTAAAGACAATTTCACCCGTGAGGTTACTTGAAGAGGCAGAGCCACCGTAAACACTCATATAAGCGGTATTATCTTCATCAACTCCTGTTGTAGCTGTGAAGCCAGCAATTGCTTGTAGCTTAAGCGTTGTAGAAATAGAACCTTCAGCAAGTGCAGCCGTCGTTAAACGTAACTCAGCATCAGCCGTTGTAGTTGTATCAGCCATTCTTGCAACAAGATTTATCGAGCTATCAATGCTTCTTACTGTTGCTTCAGCAGAACTTGAATACGTTGTGCTTAGGTCTTCACCATCAACATAACCCGTCTCGAAGTCCTCATTCAGAATTTCCGTATCATTTGCATCAGCAATCACGATGTCATCAGGATCTGACAAAGTATGAGAACGTGAGCCAATCATATTTATCCAAATATCGTCACCATCATTTATTTCAT
>CAJWBY010000106.1 GCA_913020705.1 uncultured Colwellia sp. | reverse complement strand
CTCGATTATTTGCACCTTCAACCTCAATTTCAGAATCAGGGTGTGCCGTTGCGATATCTTTCCCTTCATTATGACAAGCCGCAATAATATCAGTTAAGTAATATTCTCCTTGTGCGTTATCACTTGATAGATTGCCTAACCAACGTTTCAAATCTTTGCCATTAGCTAATAAAATTCCAGTGTTTGCCTCATTAATTAATAACTGTTCAGGTGAAGCATCTTTTTGTTCGATAATACCGACCACTGAGTTATCTTTACGAATAATACGACCGTATCCATTTGGATTAGCTAGGTTAACGGTTAATAAACCCATGCCATTATCCGGTTTAACATCTAATAATTTCTGTAATGTACTCACTTTGGTGAGCGGTACATCACCATACAGAACTAAAACATCTTCATCATCTTTAATAGAAGAGGAAGCCATGTCTACAGCGTGGCCTGTACCTAGCTGTTCTTTTTGTTCAATAAAGATTAAATCATCATTTGAGGTGTTTTCAGTTAATGTTGCTTTAAGCGCTTCACCACCAAAACCATAGATTATGTATATGTTTTCGGCATTTAACTGTCGAGCTGCATCAATAACATGTCCAACCATTGGTTTGTTTGCAACTTCATGCAGTACTTTAGGAAGTGAAGAGCGCATGCGTGTACCTTTACCCGCAGCAAGAATAACAACTGAAAGAGACATAAATTATCCGTTTTAATGATTTTATTAGTTAAGTGTAAATATTGTAACCTTGTTATAGGACATAAACTACAGGTTTTATTTTTGGAGATTTATATAGTTAATTTATCAAAAATTTCCTGTTTGGGTTTCTCAACATATTAAATGTTATGAATATTCAGATAATTTATGTATTAAATTATAGACATAAAAAAAGCGATGTTTACATAAAGTAAATATCGCTTTTTAGTCACTAAAACTTAGTGCTTAATCTATAAAACTAGACTTTTTTCTTAGTCGCTTGTATTACGCGTAATTGCGCAGTTACTCGCGCTAATTCAGCAGCAACTTCAGCAAAGTCAACATCAGCGCCATGAGCGTTCATATTTTCTTCTGCACGTTGCTTAGCTTCTAATACTGCTTGCTCTTCCAAATCGTCCGCACGTACAGCTATATCAGCTAGTACAGTTACGTTATTTGGTTGAACTTCTAACATGCCACCAGAAAGATAAATAACTTCTTCCTCACCGCCATATTTAACAATACGAGCCATACCAGGTTTTAGTGAGGTCAATAAAGGTGCGTGACCAGGCATAATACCTAATTCACCTTCTGAACCTGTGATCTGTAATGATTCAATGCGTCCCGAGAATAATTCCTCTTCGGCACTTACTACATTTAGATTTACCGTCATTGCTGACATTTTGACCTCCTAAAGTAGAAGTATTAGCTTAGAATATTTACTGCGTAAAATTTAAGCTAAAACTTCCAAGCAAATTACATGTTTTTAGCTTTCTCAGCTGCTTCTTCAATAGAACCAACCATGTAGAATGCTTGCTCAGGTAAATCATCGTAGTCACCAGCTAAAATACCAGTAAAACCTGCGATAGTATCTTTCAAAGAAACATACTTACCTGGAGAACCTGTAAATACTTCTGCAACGAAGAACGGCTGAGATAAGAAACGCTGGATTTTACGAGCACGAGAAACGGTTTGCTTATCTTCTTCAGAAAGCTCGTCCATACCTAAAATAGCGATGATATCTTTAAGTTCTTTGTAACGTTGTAATACGTTCTGTACACCACGTGCTACTTCATAATGCGCTGTGCCAACTACTAATGGATCAAGTTGACGTGAAGTAGAATCTAACGGATCGATTGCTGGGTATATACCTAACTCGGCAATTGAACGCGAAAGTACAACTGTTGCATCTAAGTGAGCAAAAGTAGTGGCAGGGCTTGGATCAGTCAAATCATCTGCTGGTACGTATACCGCTTGGATTGAAGTGATTGAACCTTTCTTAGTAGAGGTAATACGCTCTTGTAAGATACCCATTTCTTCAGCAAGTGTTGGTTGGTAACCAACAGCAGAAGGCATACGACCTAACAATGCAGATACTTCAGTACCAGCAAGTGTATAACGGTAGATGTTATCTACGAAAAATAATACGTCACGACCTTCGTCACGGAATTTCTCTGCCATAGTTAAACCTGTCATCGCTACGCGAAGACGGTTTCCTGGAGGCTCGTTCATTTGACCGTAAACTAACGATACTTTATCAAGTACGTTAGAATCGTTCATTTCGTGATAGAAATCGTTACCTTCACGAGTACGCTCACCAACACCAGCAAATACTGAGTAACCGCTATGCTCGATAGCTATGTTACGGATAAGTTCCATCATGTTAACGGTCTTACCAACACCAGCACCACCAAATAAACCAACTTTACCACCCTTAGCGAATGGACAAACTAAATCGATTACTTTGATGCCTGTTTCTAATAATTCATTTGACATAGCTTGATCAGCGTAAGCCGGAGCTTCACGGTGAATAGACCAACGAGCTTTTTCGCCAATTGGACCAGCTTCATCAATAGGTTCACCAAGTACGTTCATGATGCGACCTAAAGTCTCAACACCAACTGGTACTTGAATTGATTCACCTGTATTTTCTACATTTAGACCACGTTGTAAACCATCAGAACTACCCATAGCGATTGTACGTACTACACCGCCACCAAGTTGCTGCTGTACTTCAAGTATCAAACCTGAAAGCTTACCTTCGGTTACTTTTAATGCGTCATATACTCTAGGTACAGCATCTTGTGGAAATTCGATATCCACAACTGCGCCAATAATTTGGACGACTTTACCTGCACTCATGTTAATTCCTCAAATTTAAATTTAACGAAAACTAATCTTTTACCGTTATACAGCAGATGCACCAGCAACAATTTCACCCAATTCTTGAGTAATACTTGCTTGACGTGCTTTGTTGTATACCAATTGTAAGTCATCAATTAAGTCGCCTGCGTTATCTGTTGCAGATTTCATTGCAACCATACGAGCGGCTTGTTCACAGGCGATGTTTTCAACAACACCTTGATAGACTTGAGATTCAACATAACGAACTAATAATTGCTCAAGCATTGCTTGTGCATCTGGTTCGTAGATGTAATCCCAACGATGTTTTATTGCTTCATCGTCTGACTTAGGTAACGGTAAAAGTTGATCAATTGTTGGTTTTTGCGTCATGGTGTTAACAAATTTATTGTAAACAATAAATAGTTTGTCAATTTCACCATTGTCATAAGCGTTTAACATGACTTTCACACTACCAATTAAATCGGTAAGTGAAGGTCTGTCGCCTAAACCAGAAACTTGTGCAGTAACATTAGCTTTCAGATTATTGAAAAATGACGTTGCTTTAGAACCAACAACAGCAAATTCTACTTCTGCTTCTTCAGCTTGCCATTGGGCTGCTGAAGCTAATACTTTTTTAAACAAATTAATGTTTAAACCACCACACAAACCACGGTCTGTAGACACAACGATATAACCAACACGCTTGACTTCACGCTCTTCCAAATAAGGATGGCGATATTCCAAGTTACCAAGCGCGATATGACCGATCACGTTTCGTATATTCTCAGCGTATGGACGAGAGGCAGCCATGCCTTCCTGCGCTTTGCGCATCTTGCTGGCTGCAACCATTTCCATAGCACTAGTGATCTTCTGAGTGTTTTTAACACTCGCGATCTTAGATTTTATCTCTTTACCACCGGCCATGACTTATCTCCGAAACTTTATTTATGAATAAAAAGTTCTTACCAAGTTTGTGTAGACTTGAATTTTTCAAGTGCTGCACTTAAACCTGCTTCGATTTCTTTATCGTATCCACCAGTTTCGTTGATTTTAGCCATCAACTCAGCGCTGTCATTGTTGATAAAGGTATGTAATGCAGCTTCAAAATCATTGATTTTGTTTAATGCTACATCATTCAAGAAACCTTTTTCAGCAGCAAATAAAGATACTGCAGTATCAGCAACAGATAACGGGCTGTATTGGTTTTGCTTCATCAATTCAGTAACACGTTGACCATGTTCTAATTGAGCACGAGTCGCGTCATCTAAATCAGATGCAAACTGTGCGAATGCCGCTAATTCACGGTATTGAGCAAGCGCTAAACGAATACCACCACCTAATTTCTTGATGATCTTAGTTTGAGCTGCACCACCAACACGAGATACCGATAAACCAGCGTTAACAGCCGGGCGGATACCTGAGTTGAATAAATCAGCTTCTAAGAAAATTTGACCATCAGTAATCGAAATAACGTTAGTCGGAACGAATGCTGAAACATCGCCCGCTTGTGTTTCGATAATAGGTAATGCAGTTAAAGAACCAGTTTGGCCTTTTACTTCACCTTTAGTAAAGTTTTCAACATAAGCTTCGTTTACACGTGAAGCACGTTCTAATAAACGGCTATGTAAGAAAAATACGTCACCTGGGTAGGCTTCACGACCTGGAGGACGACGTAAAAGTAAAGAAATTTGACGGTAAGCAACTGCTTGCTTTGACAAATCATCATATACGATTAGTGCATCTTCACCGCGGTCACGGAAGTATTCACCCATTGAACAACCAGCGTATGGTGCTAAGTATTGTAAAGCAGCAGCTTCAGAAGCAGAGGCAACAACAACAATAGTATTATCTAATGCGCCATGCTCTTCTAATTTACGTACTACGTTAGCAACTGTTGACGCTTTTTGGCCAATAGCTACATATACACACTTAATTCCAGTATCTTTTTGATTGATTATGGCATCTAACGCAATTGCAGACTTACCGATTTGACGGTCACCAATGATCAATTCACGTTGACCACGTCCAATTGGGATCATTGAGTCAATAGACTTAATACCCGTTTGAACTGGTTGGTCAACAGATTTACGTTCGATTACACCCGGAGCTTGAACTTCAACAGGAGAGAAACCATCGTTTTCGATTGTTCCTTTACCATCAATAGGCTCACCTAGAGTGTTTACAACGCGGCCTAATAAACCACGTCCTACAGGTACTTCCAAAATACGGCCAGTACCCTTAACTTTTTGCCCTTCTGCTAAATCAGCATATGGACCCATTACTACCGCACCGACCGAATCACGGTCAAGGTTTAACGCGATAGCGAAACGGCTACCAGGAAGTTCGATCATCTCGCCTTGCATTACATCAGCAAGACCATGGATGCGAATGATACCATCTGTTACAGAAACGATAGTACCTTCATTACGAGCTTCGCTGACAACATTGAATTGTTCAATACGATTCTTGATCAATTCAGCGATTTCAGTGGAATTCAGTTGCATGCTCTGTTCCCTTATCTCTTAAATGCTATGACTGCATTGCTGTTGCTAAACGATTCAGTTTATTTCTAACTGAACCATCAATTACCATGTCGCCAGATTTAATAATTAAACCGGACATGATACTAGCGTCAACATTGCAATTAAGCTTTACTTTACGAGCCAAACGCTTTTCAAGCGCGGCGCTTAATGTAGTTAATTTATCAGCTGTTAATTCAACAGCAGACGTTACATCCACAATGGCAGTTTTTTCATATTCAGCTTTTAATTCGCTAAATTGATCAACAACATGTGGTAGCACCAAAAGGCGTCCATTTTCAGCTAAAACTTTAACAAAGTTTTGGCCGTTGCTATCAAGTTGAACATCACAAACTTTTAAAAATAAGTCCTGTGCTTGCTCAGCTGATGCGCCACCAGAAAGGAAACCTTTAATAGTGTCGTCTTTTGAAACTTCCGCGGCAAACGTAAGCATTTCTAACCACTTGGTTATAGAGCTTGAGTCTATCGCATTAGCTTCAACAGCAAAATCGAACGCTGCTTTAGCGTAGGGACGAGCGACGGTTGTCAATTCAGACATAGCTCATTCCCCTCTTAAAGTTCAGCTACAAGTTTATCTAAAATGTCGCTATGTGCAGCGGCATCGATTGAACGCTCAAGAATTTTCTCGGCACCAGCTACAGCTAAAACAACTACTTGTTGACGTAGTTCTTCGCGAGCTTGGTTACGTTCTGTTTCTATTTCAGCTTGACCAGAAGCTAATATTTTAGCTTTTTCGGCTTCAGCTTTTCCTGCAGCTTCTTCAACAATTTGCGATTCACGTTTTTTTGCAGCTTCAATAATACCAGCTGCTTGTGATTTCGCATCTTTGAGTTGTGCTGTAGCTTTAGCTTGAGCAAGCTCAAGATCTTTAGCAGCACGGTCAGAAGCAGCAAGACCGTCAGCAATAGTTGCTTGACGAGCTTCGATGGCAGCCATAAGTGGTGGCCATACAAACTTCATGCAGAAAATTACAAATACGACAAATGCGATTAATTGACCAATTATAGTTGCATTAATATTCATTTGTGTACCTCCTATAGAATTCGTTTCAGTTAAATAAGTTAAAAATTAACCAATTTTAACGAATAATACGTATAAGCCCATTGCTACACCGATCATAGCGATAGCATCAATAAGACCTGCTACGATGAACATTTTAACTTGAAGCTGTGGTGCTAATTCAGGTTGACGAGCAGCAGATTCTAAGAATTTACCACCTAATAAACCAAAACCGATTGCAGTACCAAGGGCACCTAAACCAATAAGTAATGCAGCAGCAATATACATTAAGCCTACGTTTTCCATTTTTATCTCCGATATTTAAAGTTAAAGTTAAAGTTAAAAAGTTATAAAATCAATTAGTGATCTTCATGCGCTAAACTAAGGTAAACAATAGTTAACATCATAAAGATAAACGCTTGTAATGGGATAACTAACAAGTGGAAAGTAGCCCATAAAAAGTGTACTGGCAATTGGTATAAACCAAGTGTTGCAATTAGTAAGAATATTAACTCTCCTGCATATAAATTTCCGAATAAACGTAAAGATAATGCTAAAGGACGAGCTAATAAGGTTACTAATTCAATAAAAAAGTTAAGTGGGTATAAAGACCAATGTGCAAAAGGTTGGCTATATAGTTCTTTCATAAAACCGCCAACACCTTTTACCTTAATTGAATAATATACAATTAAGATAAAAACGCCTAGAGCCAAAGCTGAAGTCATGTTCACATCGGTTGTAGGTACTGCTTTCATGTACTCAACGCCAAATAAACCGAAAATTGTTGGAAATAAATCAACAGGAACCCAGTCCATTGCGTTCATTAACAATACCCATACAAATATGGTTAACGCTAAAGGAGCAATAAGAGCATTTTTGCCATGAAAAGTACCTTTAACACTATCGTCAACAAACCCAACGACCATTTCAACTGCACATTGCAGTTTACCCGGCACGCCAGTAGTAGCTTTTTTTGCTACAGATCTAAATATTGTAAGAAAGACCAAGCCTAAAAACACCGACCAACCTAAAGTATCTATGTGTAAGGTCCAAAAACCCTCTCCTACAGATAAATTGGTTAAATGGTGTTTAATATACTCTTGACTGGTTAATGTTGCTCCAGCAGCAGCGTCAGACATATTAATGTTCCCAATGATTAAAGTTTAAATAAAAATGGTGTTAATAACGGCAATGCCATTATTATAAAAAAAGTTCCAAAAAACGCTATTGGTATAATGACCATTATTTTAAAGGCGAATATAAGTAGAATCGCCATTAACAGCATTTTCAATTTCACACCGCTAAAAAAGGAATTCATCACTAATTTAGAAGCGCTAGCCCCAGCATATCTGAATGCTTTAAAGGCGAATAAACAATTAGGTATTATAGTAACAACACCAGCAGCTATAACTGACTGTGCGTTAAGTAATCCCCAATAAAAATAGGTTACTAAAGTACAAATTAATACGACGATAATGGAGAAGCCTATTTGTTGGCAGGCAATCTTTCGTCCAGCTTTTGTCAGTGTGTTTTTTTTATTATTCTTATTAAAAAAATTAACACTCATTAATTATCAAATATTTCGATTAAAAGCTATGTATTAAACAACGAAGAAATTCGTATAATTCATTCTTTATTTAAAGTAAAAACTTTAACTACAAAAAGTCAGCGCAAGTATACTGATTTATGATGTTAATGCAACAAAATAGGGCAGTTGACGCCCTATTATTGTGCTAAAATTTGGATTAAATAATAGGACAGACTAAAAAGAGCGGAAGCGAGCGACTATTCCGTCTAACTCATCTAAATTGGTATACGATATTACCAACTTTCCTTTGCCTTTTTTATTATGGGAAATAGTGACTTGAGAACCAAATTTTTCTGATAAATTCTGTTCTAAACTTTTAGTATCTGGATCTTTAACTGTTTCTTCTACAATTTTTTCAGGAGCTTGTATTTTTTTAATGAGCGTTTCTGTTTCACGTACTGTTAAATCTTTAGCAACAACAATTCTAGCTGTATTGGTTTGTATATCATCTTCTAGCGCTAATAAAGCACGCGCATGACCCATTTCTATATCGCCATGCTCAAGTAAGGTTTTAACATCTTCATTAAGTTTATTTAAACGTAATAAATTAGATACTGCCGTACGAGATTTACCAACAGCGTTTGCAACTTCTTGATGTGTTAACTCAAACTCTGTCAATAACCGCTCTAATGCTATAGCTTCTTCCATTGCATTAAGATCTTCTCGTTGAATGTTTTCAATGAGGGCAATAGCTATGGCAGCTTCGTCCTCAACATTTTTAATAATACACGGAATTTTATCTATTTCTGCTATTTGCGCTGCACGCCAACGACGTTCACCTGCAATTATTTCATAAGTATTAGTATCGACATTGCGAACCACGATAGGCTGAATAATTCCTTGAGAACGAATTGAATTTGATAAATCTTCTAACGCTTCAGCTGACATGTCTTTACGTGGTTGATATTTACCTTGCTGTAACTGTTCTATCGGTAAATATTGTAATTCACTGTCATCGACAGAAGTTAAATTACTCTGAGTCGCACCATCTATTTCTTTATTTGATGTTAATAATGCATCAAGACCACGACCTAGGCCTCTACGTTTTGCTGGACTCATAATTTTCCTTCGGATTTATCGAAATTGTTAATCAATTGTTTTTTGGAGTTTTTGTTTATTTTGTTCTGCTTTACGTAATATTTCACCTGCAAGTGCTAAATACGCTTTAGCGCCTGTTGATGACTTATCATAATACATTACGGGAGCACCAAAACTTGGCGCTTCAGCTAAGCGAACATTACGTGGGATTACGGTACGGTAAACTTTATCACCAAAATGACGTTTCAATTGTTCAGATACATCATTCGCTAATCGATTACGTGGATCGTACATAGTACGTAAAATACCCTCTATATGTAACTTATTGTTCACCACAGATGTTAACTGAGAAACGGTATCCATTAATGCGGTTAAGCCTTCTAATGCGTAATATTCACATTGCATTGGCACTAATACAGAATCTGCAGCGGTCATCGCATTTACTGTAAGCATATTTAATGAAGGTGGACAGTCAATAATAATAAAATCGTATTTATCTCGAATAGGTGCTAACGCTGTTTTCAAACGTTGTTCTCGTGAGTATACTTGCATTAATTTAATTTCAGCTGCGGTTACATCTGAATTAGCAGCAATTAAATCATAAAGACCTGATGTTTCTCTACATACAACTTCGTCAAATGGTTTTTCTTCAACCAATAATTCATAACTAGTAGCGTGTACTTTATATTTATCAATACCACTGGCCATTGTGGTATTGCCTTGAGGATCTAAATCAATTAATAATACTTTTCGTTTTGTTGCTGCAAGAGAGGCAGCTAAATTAACTGATGTAGTTGTTTTACCAACCCCACCTTTTTGGTTAGCAACCGCAATGATTTTTCCCACAATAACCTCGAAAGTAATTTATTTTTTTATTATTTTTTTTAGTTCAATAACATGGCGCTCGCCCTGCAAATTAGGCACGATTATTTCGCTACTGTCTACAAACTTTATATGTTCTGGCAATTGTTCTATTTCTTCGCGGGGAAATTGACCTTTTAGTGCAAAAAATCGCCCCGTTTCATCTGCGATTAGATGTTGACACCAATTGACCATATCTTCAAGTGATGCAAATGCTCTACTGAGTACGCCATCAAATAATACTTCTGGTTGATACTTTTCAACTCTTGATAAAACAGGTGTTACATTTTTGAGTTTTAATTGAAAAACAACTTGACGTAAAAAAGTTATTCTTTTGCCTAAGCTATCAAGTAAAGCAAAATTTCTTTCTGGATATAAAATAGATAATGGGATACCTGGTAAGCCTGGACCTGTACCAACATCGATAAAAGATTGCCCTTTAAGTTTATCACCTACCAACAAACTATCCATAATATGTTTGACAAGCATATCGGTGGTATCTCTAACAGCAGTTAAATTATAAGCTTTATTCCACTTATTTAATAACTCAACATACTGGATGAGTAAATCTATCTGGTTTTCTGTCAGTGATAATTCGCTTTGCTCAATTAATAAAGTGAGCTGATTTTTAAGTGTCATTTATTTTTCGCGTCTAGATAATTTAATTAGGCAGTTTTACGTAATAAACCGTGTTTTTTAAGATAAACCAATAAGAGTGATATTGCAGCTGGAGTTATACCAGAAATACGTGATGCTTTACCAATAGTCTCTGGGCGTGAATCACTTAATTTTGCAACAACTTCATTTGATAAACCTGATATTTGAGTAAAATCAAAATCAACAGGGATAAGTGTATTTTCGTGGCGCTTCTTTTTTGATATCTCATCAAGCTGTCTATCTATGTAACCCGCATATTTAATTTGAATTTCAATTTGTTCAGCTGCTTGCTTATGATCAACACCAGGTCCTAAGCCTTCAATTTTCATTAAATCGTTGTATCTTACTTCAGGACGACGAACAAGATCTTCTAAGCTGTTTTCTTTACTGATATCAGATTTAAGTAAAGGATTAATTTGATCAGCGACCGCATGATCTTTTTGGATCCATGTAGACTTTAAGCGTTGACGTTCAAGTTCAACAATTTCCATTTTTTCATTGAATGATTTCCAACGTGCTTCATCTACCAATCCAAGCTTATATCCTTTTTCGGTTAAACGTATGTCTGCGTTGTCTTCTCTTAATAATAAACGGTACTCTGCACGAGAAGTAAACATACGATAAGGTTCTTTAGTTCCTAATGTCGCTAAATCGTCAACCAACACGCCCATGTAAGCTTGATCTCTTCCTAATATAAGTTCTTCTTTGCCTTGGACACGAGCTGCTGCATTAGTTGCAGCCAGTAAGCCTTGAGCACCAGCTTCTTCATAACCCGTTGTGCCATTAATTTGTCCAGCAAAATATAAGTTTTCTATAAATTTACTTTCTAAGGTTTGCTTTAAATCTCGAGGATCAAAATAATCATATTCAATCGCGTAACCTGGTCGAGTAATATGTGCATTCTCAAAACCATTAATAGAACGGACCAAAGCCATTTGAACATCAAAAGGTAAACTTGTTGATATACCGTTAGGATAAATTTCATGTGTGGTTAAACCTTCTGGTTCAACAAATATTTGATGTGAATCTTTATCAGCAAAGCGAGTAATTTTATCTTCGATTGAAGGACAATAACGAGGACCAATACCTTCTATAACACCTGTATACATAGGAGATCTATCAAGACCATTCCTAATAATTTCATGAGTATTTACATTTGTATGAGTGATATAACAAGGCACTTGTGCTGGATGATCATCTCTTGATCCCATAAATGAAAATACTGGTCGAGGATCATCACCGGGTTGTTTTTCCATTTTGGAAAAATCTAAGCTTCTAGCATCTAGGCGTGGTGGTGTACCCGTTTTTAAACGATCTATCCTAAATGGCATATCACGTAGGCTTTTTGCGAGATTTTCACTTGAAGGATCTCCTGCTCGTCCACCTTGGTAGTTATTCAAACCTATATGAATTTGTCCTGCTAAAAAAGTACCAACCGTTAATACAACTGATTTAGCTTTAAATTTCAGTCCCATCTGTGTTGAAACACCAACAACTTTATTATTTTCTAAAATAAGATCATCACAAGGTTGCTGAAAAATGGTGAGATTCTCTTGATTCTCTAAATAATTTCTCACAAACGATCTATACAAAATACGATCAGCTTGAGCTCTAGTCGCTCGAACTGCTGGGCCTTTACTGGCATTCAATGTTCTAAATTGAATTGCAGCATGATCAGTGGCAGTAGCCATTAAACCACCTAAGGCATCAATTTCTTTTACGAGATGACCTTTACCAATTCCGCCAATGGCTGGATTACATGACATTTGGCCTAGAGTGTCGATGTTATGTGTCAACAATAATGTTTTACAACCCATCCGTGCTGCTGCAAGACATGCTTCCGTTCCGGCATGACCACCACCAACTACGATTACGTCATAAGATTCTTGATACCACATAATTTTTAGACCTTGGTTAAACTTTAAAATATTTATTGAATATTTTTGCTATTCAAAAATTAGGGAACGTATTTTAGCGCTTTTTTGTGATGAGGGGAATGATCAATTGATTAAAAAGATCTGAGTGTGATCCTTCTTATAATATATAAGATCTTTAAAGAGATCTTATTATTATTACTTATTAGTAAAGCTATTTTCTGTTGATAAGTGCTTTTTCTCTTTATCTAACAGTTAATTAGTATGATCATAACCTTGTGATCAATCTTTGATCAGATCGGTTTAAACCTATGATCAAAATAGCAAGTTACCCACAGGTGAAATAAATACAAATTGTATTCACTGAATAATAATAAGAAATTAATAGGTTTTACCCAGACTTATCCACAATAGGTTTGTTTAGTTAACAGTTTTGTTGATAACTTATGCGTAAGATCTTTATAAAAGATCTTTATTTGTTATTAACCACTGTTGAGCTAGATCCTCTGGATCTATTTCTTCTCTCATATCTAGTGTTTTAATTGTAATTAATTCTCTACATCCCTTTGATAACATAATATTTTTTATGTTAATAGCAGCTTTACAAAAGGTATCATAATTAGAATCGCCTATTCCTATGATCATAAAGTTAACTGGGGATAGATCGATCGTCGTATTTTTAAGATCTTCAACAAAATTTTGAATGTTGTCAGGAAAGTCACCTGCGCCATGAGTCGACGTACAAATTAACCAAGTCTGATCATTGCTGTTTATTTGTTCAAATATAGGCTGTAAATGTAGGGTTGTTTGGTGATTTAATGCCAATAAAGTCTCTTCACAAGTTTCAGCGACATACTCAGTTCCACCTAACATACTACCCACAATAATTTGAAATGAGCTCATTTTTTGCCTTTATTTATATTTATTAAGGGTTATTTTCCAATACAAAATGACGAAAAAATTTCAGTTAATAAGTCATCATTCGTAAATTCACCAGTTATTTTATTGAGTTCTATTTGGCATAAACGTAATTCTTCAGCAAGAATTTCACCTGCAACATAAGACTCAAGTTGGTCTAAACCAATAATTAAATGATGATGTGCTTTTTCTAATGCAGCTAAATGACGTCGTCTTGCCATAAACCCTCCTTCTGTACTACCTTGATAACCCATAATGCTCTTTAAGTGTTCTTTAAGCTCAGGTATACCGTCACCGTTTTTTGCTGATAATGTAACGGTAGGCAGGCTATTATTTTCTGAAAATCCAGTACTTATTGCTTTAACATCTGCTTTGTTTTTAATTACCGTTAAGCCAATATTTTCAGGTAATTTAGCAAAAAATTCTGGCCATAATTTTTGTGGGTCTTCACTATTATCATTACTAGCATCTACCATAAGTAGCACTCGGTCGGCTTGATTTATCTCTTTCCAAGCTCTTTCTATGCCTATTTGTTCAACTTGATCGTTACTATCACGTAAGCCTGCAGTATCTATAATATGTAGTGGCATTCCATCAATATGAATTTGCTCTGACAATACGTCACGTGTTGTTCCTGCTATATCAGTAACTATTGCCGCTTCTCTACCGCTTAATGCGTTTAGTAGGCTTGATTTACCTGCATTTGGCCGTCCTGCGATAACTACGCGCATACCTTCGCGAATTATACTGCCTTGATGTGCTTGGCTCTGAACTTTTTCAACTTGTGTAATTATTTTTTTAAGATCATTCACAACTTTTACATCAGCAAGAAAATCTATTTCTTCTTCTGGAAAATCAATAGCGGCTTCGACATACATCCTTAAATGAATGGTACTTTCTACAAGCTCATTCACTAATTTTGAAAAATCACCTTGCATTGAATGTAATGCACATCGAGCAGCTTGCTCTGAACTTGAATTAATTAAATCTGCTATAGCTTCAGCTTGGGTTAGGTCTAACTTGTCGTTAATAAAAGCTTGTTCACTAAACTCACCGGGTTTTGCCATGCGAATTTTTGGAAGCGCTAAAATTTCTTTTAATATCATATCTAAAATTACTGGACCACCATGTCCTTGAAGTTCAAGTACGTCTTCGCCAGTAAAAGAATGAGGAGCTTTAAAATATAAGGCAATACCTTGGTCTAATACCATTTGGTTTGCATCGTTAAAAGGTAAATATTCTGCCTTTCTAATTTCAGGTATTCTTCCTAAAATTGCTTGAGCCACACTTTTAACTTCTGGGCCCGATATTCTGATAATGCCAACTCCGCCACGTCCTGGTGCTGTGGCTTGTGCTGCAATGGTTTCTTTTTGATATAAAACTTCAGTCATAATTATTTCCTAGAAGATAGCAGGGCTATTATAAACATTTATTAAGCAGAAATAAAAAAGGCGACCAAATAGGTCGCCTTTAATAAAAGATATTTAATAAATTAATCTTTAGCTTTAGCTAATTTGGCTTTTTCAATACCGCTGAAAATAACTTTCATTTGAGCGATTGAAATCAGGTTACTGATAAACCAGTAAAGTACTAAACCTGATGGGAACCAAGCCATAAATACTGAAAATGCTACAGGCATATATTGCATGATTTTCTGTTGCATTGGATCTTGTATCGTCATTGGTTGCATTTTTTGCATAACGAACATACTTACACCCATAAATATAGGTAAAATAAAGTAAGGATCCATTGTAGATAGATCTTCTATCCAGAAAAAGAAAGGTGCATGACGTAATTCAACACTTTCTAAAAATACCCAATACAATGCCAAGAATATTGGCATCTGAATGAGCATAGGTAAACAACCACCAGCAGGGTTAACTTTTTCTTTTTTGTACATTTCCATAGTAGCTTGTGACATCTTTTGACGGTCATCACCAAAGCGCTCTTTTAACTGTGCCATTTTAGGAGCAAGCTCACGCATTTTAGCCATTGAAGTGTATTGTGCTTTCGTTAATGGATACATAGCACCTTTAACGACTAAGGTAATTACAATAATCGCAAAGCCCCAGTTAATCACAATAGATTGAATTTGAAGAAGTAACCAAAATAGTGGTTTACTGATCATTGACAAAAATCCGTAGTCAATCGTTAAACCTAAAAATGGTGCAATTTCGTCTAATACATATTGATCTTTCGGACCAACATAAAATATAGCTGAAGTGGTTGCTTGGCTATTTGGTTGAATAGTTAATGCCGGAGATTTTAAACCAATAACTGCTTCATTATTTTTAGAATATAAAGTATAAATTTGGTTATCAGCAGTTTGGTTTGGTACCCATGCTGAAACAAAATAATGTTCAAGCATTGCAACCCAACCACCTGCGGTAGCAATATCTAGTTTTGTTTTTTGGATATCATCAAAGTCGTATTTTTCATAACGATCTTCACTTGTTGAATATGCAGCACCACGATAAGTCGGCATTAATGCACTGCCACTTTCAACAAGTGTTGACTGTTTCAATTGAGCATACATTTGAACATTAGCTGGAGTTGTTGAAGTGTTATTTATAATGTATTCAACATTTACGCTATAGTCTGATTTGGTGAACGTAAAACGTTTGATTACGTTTAAGCCATTTTCAGACGTGTATTGTAAATCAACGACTAATGGTTCATCACCTGTTTGTGTATACGAGTTACTACTCGTTTGATAAATAGGACGACCCGGAATTATTTGATCTAAACCCTGTGCTCCGATGAGGCCACTTTGTGCAACATATTTACGGTTACCGTTCTGCATAACTGTAAATGGGATACCGTTTCCTTGTTCAGTATCGAAGTTTTTTAATTTTGCTTCAACAATATCACCACCACGTGTAGCAATTTTAACAACTAGCACATCAGTGTTAATACTGATTACTTGTTCGTTTGCTTTTACCATTTTAGACATTGGCATTGCTGAACTTGAAGATTCAGGAATAGAATCGCTATCACCAGATGTAACTTGATTTGTTGTTTGACTTATTGCTGTTTGGTCAATTACAGGAGCATTATCTTTTTGATATTCGGTGAATAGCAAATAGGTAACAACCATAAGGGCAATAAAAAGAAAACTGCGTTGAGATTCCATAGTTTATTATTTCTCTTTTTTTGATGGTGGCAC
>CAJWBY010000105.1 GCA_913020705.1 uncultured Colwellia sp. | reverse complement strand
ATTTTCGGCAGATGAATGGCAAGCATTTGCTAAGCGCGTTCAAGATCGACTTTTGTCCAAAGAAACAATTAAGTATTGTGCTGAGCCAAAACTTGATGGTTTAGCGGTTAGCTTACGTTACGAGAACGGTGTTTTAGTACAAGCTGCAACACGCGGTGACGGTGCTGTTGGTGAAAATATTACCGAAAATGTGAGAACCATCAAATCAATACCTTTAAAATTAATGGGAGATAATTACCCCGACATATTAGAGGTTAGAGGCGAGGTTTTCATGCCGAAAGCTAGTTTTAATGCATTGAATGCTCATGCCTTAAAAAAAGGCGAAAAGGGGTTTGCTAACCCTAGAAATGCAGCCGCTGGTAGTTTACGTCAACTTGACTCTAAAATAGCTGCGAAACGCAACTTGGCTTTTTATGTATATGGCATTGGTTATGTCGAACAAGCGTCTAGTCAAACATTAGGTGAAGAGTGGTTAGATAATTCACATTATCATCGCCTTTGTCAGTTAAAGTCGTTGGGTCTACCTATGTGTCCTGAAGTGAAGATACTCGATGATTCGACGCAAGTTGACAGTTTTTATCAACATATTATGCAAGAACGCGACAACTTAAGTTATGAAATTGATGGCACAGTTTTTAAAGTTGATGATATAGCCTTACAACAAAAGTTAGGTTTTGTTGCACGGGCGCCACGTTGGGCAACCGCTTATAAATTTCCAGCTCAAGAAGAAACTACACAATTGCTTGATGTTGATTTTCAAGTAGGTCGAACAGGGGCAATAACGCCTGTTGCGCGTTTAAATCCTATTTTTGTGGGGGGCGTTACTGTGAGTAATGCTACTTTGCATAACCAAGATGAAATTGACCGTTTAGGTATTAAAATCAACGATTTCGTTACTATTAGGCGCGCTGGCGATGTGATCCCGCAAATCGTGAGTGTTCAGCTGCAAAAACGCACTGAAGACTGTCGTGATATCCTTTTTCCTACAAGTTGCCCTGTATGTGATTCTACTGTGGTTAAAGCTGAAGGCGAAGCGATATTACGTTGTACAGGCGGGCTATATTGTGGCGCACAACGTAAAGAAGCGATTAAACATTTTTCTTCACGAAAAGCCCTCGACGTTGACGGTTTAGGCGATAAGTTAGTTGAGCAATTAGTTGATGAAAACCTTATTAAAACGCCTGCTGATTTATTTAAACTGACTGAATTAGACGTAAGTACCATGGATCGGATGGGCAAAAAATCGGCAGACAATTTAATAGCTGGCTTAGCGAAAGCCAGAACAACGACCTTACCAAAGTTTATTTACGCTCTAGGTATTCGAGAAGTCGGAGAAACTACCGCAGCGAATTTAGCGAATTACTTTTTGAATTTTTCTGCGATAAAAGTAGCAAATGAAGAGTTATTGCAAAAAGTACCCGATGTTGGAGCTATTGTTGCAAAAAATATTACTCAGTTTTTTCAACAAGACCATAATATTGAAGTGGTGACTGAGCTTGAAGCTATAATGTCGTGGCCTGATATTGTAATGAAATCTGAAGATGAACAGCCATTAAAAGATCAAACCTTTGTCTTAACAGGTACGTTAACTCAAATGGGCCGTAACGAAGCTAAAGCTGAATTACAAGCACTTGGCGCTAAAGTTTCAGGTAGTATTTCAGTAAAAACACACTTTTTAGTCGCAGGTGAAAAGGCGGGGTCAAAACTTACGAAGGCTCAAGATCTTGGTGTAGAAATACTTACAGAAGATGACCTTATTGCGTTACTTGCAAAATATAAATAAGGTCGTTGTTTATATATTGCCTTTAAATAATGATTAATGCGTAAACAAACAACGTCATAGGTAAAGGCAATATAACAGTAAAGATAATTGCCTCACACCATTCGATAGTAGAATAAAACTTTCTCCACGGTTTATTTTCTTCTTTATTCGACTGTAAAGTTTGAAAGAAGAAAATAAAGCTCGCAACGACGAATGTTTGTAAAGCAGCAAACAAAATAAAAATGGCAAACCACACTAATAAAATGGGTGTGGTTTGTGCTATTTGTTTACTTAAAATCAAAAAAAGCACAAAAGAAAAACCGCTCCATGCTATTAAAATCCAGCGATAAGAAGACAAAGTAATGGCGATGTTATTGAAAAGCTCTGGCGTTAACCTATATTTCATATCATTTCTAAAATACTATAATTGTTAATAATTTTGTCATGCTTAACGCTAGTCTTGCAAGTTCTAAAAATTATTATTAATGAGTAGAACCTAAATCCTCAAAAAAATTTCATTACTTTTATAATTAATTCTTGTGATGAATTTGTGATAACTTCGTGAAGCCTCTGCAACACTTCCTCAGCATAATTGATTTCGAACTAACAATTAGCCAAGGAAATTTATGAACACTCTACTTTCAAACGCGGTAAAGAAAACTACAAAAATTAAAAATACAGCGTTATTTTTATCAACTGCATTATTAATGAGCACTTCAGCTTTAACACAGGCACAAGAACTTGATATTAAAGTAACTAACCTTACTCAAGGTATTCACTTTACACCTATATTAATTGCTGCCCATGATGGCGATACGCAATTATTCAAGTCAGGTGAAATGGCTTCATCGGAACTTCAAATGATGGCCGAAGGTGGAGATATTTCTGGATTATCCACGATGTTAATGACAGCTGATAAAGTTGAAAATCCAGCAATGGGGTTGTTAGCACCAACTATGTCAACTGAAACAATGCTATCAACTGCAGACGGCAATATGTATTTATCAGTTGTTGCTATGATGTTACCAACCAATGATGGTTTTATTGGATTGAACAGTTGGAAAATACCAACAGAAGCAGGAATGTATACTTTTACTGTGAATGCTTATGACGCCGGCACTGAAGCTAATGATGAAATGATCACAGGTGGCGGTGCTCCAGGCGTTGCAGGAATTCCAGCAGCTCCGGGCATGAATGCAGGAACGGGCGGAACGGGTGTTACTATGACAGAAGATAATGCTTATGTTCACATACACCGCGGAAGCTTAGGTGATGATGATTTAGCTGGCGGTAAAAGTGACTTAGACAATACCGTTCATCGTTGGTTAAACCCTGTTGCTCGTATTACCGTAACGGTTAAATAGGAGAAAACCCCATGATTTCAATCAATAAAAAATTAGCGTTAACCGCACTGGTAACAGTAATGCTTAGTGCATGTGGAGGCTCATCTTCTGACTCTGAAGAGATGGTTGCTGAAGTACCAGCGCCAGATCCTATGTTCACTTACACTTATCAAGTAACTGTTACTAATTTAACGTATGCACAACCAATGTCACCCGTTGCGTTGGTTTTACATAACGAAGGTCAGTTATGGTCGGTAGGTGAAATGGCAAGTGTAGCTTTGGAAAACTTAGCAGAAAGTGGTGATAACTCAGCAGTTTTGGCCGAGTCTATTGTTCTTTCTGGACAAGGTGGAACGGGGCTTATACTACCAGGTATGAGTGAAATGGTTGACGTTTCGTATACTGTTTCAGATGAAAATAATGCACCTACCATGTTATCTTTGGCAACAATGTTAGTAAATACCAATGATGCTTTTACAGGTATAAATGCATTAGCCGTAAATAATTTAGCTGTTGGCGAAAGTATTTCACTAACAACAAGTTCTTATGACTCAGGAACTGAAAAAAATTCTGAGTTAATGGCTACTATTCCTGGTCCTGCCGGTGGAGGAACAGGTGAAGGTTTTAACGCTGAACGTAACGATATTGACAAGGTTGCTATGCATAGCGGTATTGTTTCTGCTGATGATGGTTTGATGGTTTCAGCATTAACGCAAGCCCACCGTTTTGATAATCCAACTTTAGCCGTTATGGTAACTCGCACCGAGTAATTAAGTGAGCGTTATCTAGAAGTTTAAATACTCACCTACAAAAAGCGTTGAAATTAGGTTTATCCTAAGCAAGGCAAGTAGGTGAAGATTTTTTGTTAACCGATATATTTCAGTCCCTATTTATTTTTCTTATAAACATAAATAGTGAGTTATACATGGATACCATTTTAGTGGTTGAAGATGATCAAGATATTGCAGATTTAATGACTTTGAATCTACAAGAGCTTTCATTAACGGTTGAACATTGCTTAACAGGTGAGTTAGCGTTGGAAAAGTTAAGCCAGAATAATTATTCTTTGGTTTTACTGGATGTCATGCTTCCGGGAATCTCAGGTTTAGATGTTTGTCGACAACTTCGTGAACAAAAACCAGAGCAAGTGATCTTAATGGTAACCTCTCGTGATAGTGAGATTGATCGTGTTTTAGGGCTTGAATTAGGTGCTGACGATTACATGAGTAAGCCTTTTAGTGTTCGTGAATTACAAGCGCGTGTTCGTAGTCAGCTAAGACGGTTACATTTAGTGGCTCAGAGAGAACAAAAAAATACAGAGCAACAACAACCTGAACAACATTTAACGGTAGGTGAATTGCAAATCAATAATACAACTCATCGGACGTTATTAGCAGGAAAAGAAATAGAATTAACGTCTACCGAGTTTGATTTACTCTTATTTTTAGCTTCTCACCCAGACCAAGTTTTTTCTCGAGAGCAGCTACTTAGCAATGTGTGGGGTTATCATCATAGTGGATATGAGCATACCGTGAATTCTCATATTAATCGTTTACGTAACAAAGTTGAAATAAATGCCACTAAACCTGAAATTGTTCAAACAGTTTGGGGCGTGGGTTATAAATTTAATAAAAAAGGTGTTGCCGCATGAAATTGTCTTTATATCACCGTTTGTCTCTTTCTTTATTGGTGGTATTCATTGCAATTATCAGTGTGTTTTATATTTGGGCGCAACAGCTCGAACAGAAAACAAGATATGAATCAGAGCAAAATTTACATTTATCTTTAGCAGCAAGTCTAGCGAGAGATAACCCATTATTACAACAAGGTGTTTATGATCACAAAGCGTTGGAAAATTTATTTCATACGTTAATGGTTATGGGTCCTGCCTTCGAATTTTATTTTGTTGATCCTGAAGGAGTAATTATTACACATTCAATTACTCCAACATTAATAAAGCGTACAAAAATTGATTTACTCCCTCTTATTCAATTAACACAAAATCAAGCTTCGTTACCTATTTATGGAGACGATCCGCAACATCTTTCTCGTAAGAAGATATTCTCTGCCGCGCCTGTTTTCAATGGCAATAGTTTACAAGGTTATTTATATGTAATTGTTGCTGGAAAACGCTATGAATCAGCTTTTAACCGTTTGCAGTCAAGTAGGCAAACAGAGCTTTCTATTATGGCAATGTGTGGCGCTATGCTGTTCTTATTTGTGGTAATGTTAGGGATATTTGCCTATTTTACTCGTCCATTAAGGCGATTGAGTAAAGATATTAAAGCGCTCCGAGCTGTTGGTTTTGATAATAGTAAAGTTAATCTCGCTAAATGGATGCCGAACAGCCGTAATGAAGTACATCAACTTGGTGAAGCTTTTGAGCAAATGGTTAAGCAAATTAATCAACAGTTTGATATGTTACAAAAAAATGATGAGCATCGACGAGAGCTGTTGGCTGATATATCACATGATTTACGAACTCCGTTGTCTTCTCTTCAGGGATATATTGAAACCCTTGAATTAAAAAGCGATAAAGTCAGCAAAGATCAACGGCAAAAATATGTTGAAATTGCGTTGAAAAATGCCCAACAATTAAAAGGGTTAATCGATCAAATATTCGAATTAGCTCATCTTGAAAGCGGGCAAGTTTCTCTAAATCTTGAAGCGTTCAATTTAGCTGAACTTTTATATGACGTTGTTGCTAAATTCAGTTTACAAACATCGGTTAAGAACATAGACATTAGCATTGTGCCAGAGTGTTCTTATACTCAAGTACATAGTGATATTGGCAAATTAGAACGTGTATTAAGTAATTTATTAGAAAATGCTATTCGTCATACCTCTGAATCAGGAAAAATCACTTTAGTGATTACTGAAATTAATCTAAACCAGTGCCAATTAACTATTACAGATACAGGTACGGGTATTAAAGAAGAAGAGCTACTTTATATCTTTGACACACGTTATCGTGGGAGTAATGCCGTTCAAGACAAAGAAAAACATACAGGGCTTGGACTTGCCATCACTAAAAAATTATTGGAATTATTAAAATCAGATATCAAGGTAACGAGTACTTTAGGGGAAGGAACTACTTTTTCATTCAACTTACGCAAAATTTCTTAATAGGTTTTACTTTAACTGTCGAGTTTTGTTGTTAATTTCCTTATTATAGAGGGAAGGATCTCATTTAAGCTCTTTACCGAAGGAAATATTGTGAAAAATAAAGTTACGCTCTCATTAACGCTTGCAGCACTTGTTGTTTTAGCAAGTTGTGCAAAATCTTCTACTGGCCGAAATCAAATAACCCTTTTCTCAAGTTCAGAGCTTGATCAAATGGGCGCTAGTTCATTTGAGCAAATGAAAGAAAAAGAGAAGATTAGTTCCGACCAAGCTGTGAATAACTATGTACAATGTGTAGCTAAAGCCATTACGATTAATGTGCCTAAATCAGCTCATAACGGCGAATGGGAAGTTGTAGTATTTGACTCTGAACAAGTCAATGCGTTTGCTTTACCAGGTGGTAAAATAGGGGTCTACACAGGGATTTTAAAAGTAGCAGAAAATCAAAACCAACTCGGTGCAATTATTGGACATGAAGTTGGCCATGTTATCGAAAGTCACTCGAATGAACGTATGTCATCTAGTAAAATATCTCAAACAGGTATGGCTGCTGTTGATACTGCAATGGCGATGGGAGATGTTGCAAACCGTAACTTATGGATGTCAGGATTAGGATTAGGTCTGCAATACGGTATATTAATGCCATATGGTCGTACTCATGAAAGTGAAGCAGATATTGTTGGTCAAGACTTAATGGCTAAATCTGGGTTTGATCCATCAGCGGCTATCGACTTATGGCAAAATATGGCAAAGCTATCAACCGGTGCTCCGCCAGAGTTTATGTCTACCCACCCATCGAATAAAACGCGTATTGATCAATTAACTGCTCACTTGTCGATATCTCAAACTTTTTATCAAGCGAGCAATGCGCCTAGCTGTAAAAAACCCAATAATATATAGGTTCAATGAGAAAAATTAATTTCTCTTATGAACGAGCCTTTAGATTTAGCTCTCATTTATCAAATGATGAAAACTCTTTATAAATAGCAGTGTCTGAGTTAATAAGGTTCATTTACTCAGACACTATTATGTTAGTTAAAGGGGCTTTCATCATAAGATGAATTATTAAACAAATATTACGTACTATAGATGAAGCGCTAATTTACTTTTATTACCGGATATTGCCACTCGTCGATTATTTTATCAATCTGTCCTGATACTTTCATTTGATTAATTGAATGGCGTAATTGTTTAATAATTTCTGGAGGCGTTTTTATATTACAGGCAAAATAATAATCTAGTGGCTTTGCATTTAGTTGGTAAACATTTTCAAATATTTTGGGATCTAAATTATTAAATTTTGCGCGATAATTAATAGTAAATCCATCCGCTAAAATTAAATCAATGCTTTCACGTTTAGCTAATAACGTTAACAGTGAATGAGTATTATTTACGACGAATAAATTAACACCTTCTTTGAATCCCTGCCTAATTAATAGTTGGTGAGTCACATCATCACGAATCACTGCGGTCATATATTTCTTAGCATCTTCAAATGACTCTATATTCAAACTTCTTTCAGTTAAACCTATTAGGGATACATTTCGCTCGGCTATGCTATTGACCAAAAGAAATTTATCCTCACGTTCAGGTGTTCTTGCAATCGAATAGATACAGGTGTTTGTTTTATTCAAAGTCATATTATATGACCTAGCCCATGGATATATACTGATATTAAACGTATAGGGCGTGCTTGACAGTGCTGTAGATACTACCTCTGTCGCGAATCCTAATACTTTGGTTGGTGTATCTATTTGAAAAGGAGGTAAGTGTTCTGTTACAACTTCAATGTGAGGCTGAGTTGTAAATTCTTGTGAGGTTGACGAAAAGCCTACAATGCCAAACAGAATAATTACAACTTTTAGTATGTAGGTTCTTTTCATTTTTATTGAATGCATTTTAGTTGAAAAATAAACACGAAAGTGTCAATGCTATTAAAATGATTATACCCGTAAATAAATAATTGAAGAGGATAATTGATTGTCATGAGAACTTCCTTTTATGTGCCCGTTACCTTCCAAAGGTGGGTGTTTCATTGTTCATGATGTTATTTGTCGTTTTACACCTATAGAAACAGGTACAAAGAATAAATTGAACGATAGAAAACAGCAAGTATTCACTGAGATTTTATATTCTTTATTGTAAATTAGGTTTTTCAACTTATCATGAAATTTTCAACATTAAATTAAGCACTACATAAGTTGTTTTAAAATTATTTAGTAATGCGCCAAAAAGCAATGCTCGCAACCACAAGTAAAATCATCGGATAAAAAGCGCTTGATACGACTTCTATAGGTGATATTTTCAATGTTGCGCCTAATAATAAAGCTTGAGCGCCATAAGGTAGCAATCCTTGATTAATACAGGCGTATATATCTAATAAACTGGCAGAGTGGGCAGGGGTAACTTCGCCGTCTTCAGCGAGTTTTTTAGCTGTTTCACCTGTTACAATAATAGACACTGTATTGTTGGCTGTGAAAAAATTACAAGTAAAAGCTAAAGTCGCAATACCTAAACCCGCAGCACGCTTTTTATTATTTGGATTAAGTTTACGTGCGAAACCTTCAATAGCATCGGTTAATGCCGCTAAACCACCTTGGTGTTTAATGAGTTCACTTAACCCCCCAATAAATAAAGATAGAATGAAAATGTCCTGCATACTGCCAAAGCCAGTATTTATATCATTCACCCAAGTCGATAATTGATAACCATTGTCGTACATGCCAATTCCTGCAGCGAGAATAATACCAACAATTAATACGAGGAAAACATTTATTCCCATAAGCGCTAAAGCTAAAATAACAAGATATGGCACCAGACCTAACACGTTAATATTGTCAACTTGCTCATGAGGAATGCTTATCCCCATTGAAGCATAAATAATTAAACATAAAAGTGCGGCGGGTACAGCAAATTTAAAATTAACCTTAAACTTGTCTTTCATATGCGCCCCCTGACTTCGGGTAGATGCAATAGTAGTGTCAGATATTATTGATAAATTATCACCAAAAATAGCACCAGAGATAATACAACCTGCAACGATTGAAGCATCTAAATCGGCAGACTCTATAAAACCTAATGCGACAGGGGCAATAGCTGCAATTGTTCCCATTGACGTTCCCATTGCTGTTGCGAGAAAAGCAGCCACAAGAAACAAACCGGGTAGTAATAAATAATCAGGGAAAAATGACAAACCTAATTGCACGCTCGCATCAACACTTCCGGTTGCTTTAGCGACTACTGCGAAAGCACCAGCAAGTAAATAAATAACACACATAGTAATGATGTTTGAATGACCAGCGCCAGAGATGAACTGGCTTACTTGATCATTAATACTGTCTTTCCCTAAATATATTGCCACCAAAATAGCTGGAATAATGGCAATACTGGCAGGCAGCTGATAAAAAGCGAAATCAACACCTTGCAGAGTAAGTACAATACCGGTGCCTAAGAATATACCCAAAAATACGGCAAAAGGTAATAAGCTCAGTAAACGGTTTTCAGGAACAGGGATCACTACATCAGTACTCATAAAATTTGTCTTTAACATTAAGTTAACGCTAGTCTATCGTAATCTTTAGTGATAGCAAGGCGATATAGAAATGCTATGCATAACAGGAAATTATATTAAATAACAAAATGTCTTGAATTCAGACTTTTGACCTGCGTCAGTTTATGTTAAACTTTCGCGAATTTTTTATCCAATCGCCGTATTACACAACAATTGTGTAGGTGAAAACATAAGTGAATATCATGTCAGAAAATACATTTGAAACTATTGAACAACGTGTAAGTTACGGTGTAGGTCGTCAATTAGGTGATCAATTACGTAATAACCCTTTTAAAGAATTTGACGTTTCTGCTGTACAAGCAGGTTTGGCTGATGCGATTGCTAATACAGCAAGCCAAGTATCAGACGAAGATTTAAATGCAGCATTTTCTGTTGTTTCTAAAAAAATGCAAGAATTAGAACAAGCCGCAGCTAAAGAAAAATCAGCTGAAGGCGAAGCGTATTTAGTTGAAAATGCTAAACGTGATGAAGTTACTGTTACTGAATCTGGTCTTCAATATGAAGTATTAGCAACAGGCGAAGGCGAAATACCAACTGCTGCAAGCACTGTTCGTACACATTATCACGGTACTTTCATTAATGGCGACATTTTTGACAGTTCTGTAGATCGCGGTCAACCTGCTGAATTTCCAGTAGGTGGCGTTATTCCTGGTTGGACTGAAGCTTTACAGTTAATGACTGAAGGTTCTAAGTGGCGTTTATACGTACCTTATAATTTAGCTTACGGTGAGCAAGGCTCACAAGGTGCTATACCTCCATACTCAACATTGGTATTTGATGTTGAATTATTAGCAATTGTTAGCTAATTAGTTTTAAAGCCCTCCGTTGAGGGCTTTTTTATGAATGCATTTTAATGTAGAACGAAAATGTATTCATAAAAAACAACTAAAAATTAAGTTAATTAAATACTCACTGTAGAGTAATACAACAATGATAAATCAACAACTCGACAATTTGTTCCAAGAATATATTTCAGCCTTTAAGCAATATGACTTATCGGCAGTTCAAAATTGTTATCAATTGCCTTGTACGTTGCATACACCTGATAAAATCGCTTACTTAGCTGATAATAGAAGTTTCAAACAAGAATTTGACGATATATTTACTGTGTTACAGCATGCTAAAACAGAAAATATTATCGCCACTAAATCAACATATAATATAGGTGTTAGCGAAACTATTGACGTTTGTATCGATTGGGCGTTTATCGATGATAAAAAAGAAGTGTTTGCCGATTTTTGTGCTTTTTATCATTTAATCAAAATCGGGGAACAATATAAAATCAATAGTGTTGTATCTCACGATTTATCTAACAGTGTTACCTTAGCGTTTGAATTAGATATTACGAATTAACAATAACGTATTAATCAGCAATTAATGTGAAGAATCGAGAATATATATGAAAGTAAAAGTAGCCATTTTAGGATGTAGCGGCCGTATGGGACGCAACTTAATCCAAGCTGCCGTTGAGCACCAATCTATTGAACTAGTGGGTGGTAGTGTTCGAGCATCATCATCGTTTGTTAATTTCGATTTAGGCGAATTAGCTGGTATTGGTGCCATTGGTCAAAAAACATCAACAGATTTGTCTAATTTATTAAATGCTGATGTTTTTATTGATTTTACTTCAATTGATACTACGTTAGAAAATATAAAATGGTGTCAGCAGCACAATAAAGCATTAGTTATAGGTACTACCGGCTTTACAGATGAACAAGTAAATATTATTGAGAAAGCAGGGGAGAACATGCCTGTGATTTTAGCACCAAATACCAGTGTAGGCGTTAATTTAATGTTTAAACTCTTAGAAGTTACCGCAAAAGCAATTGGTGACTATACTGATATAGAAATATTTGAAGCACACCATAGATTCAAAAAAGATGCACCATCAGGTACTGCAGTGAAAATGGGGCAGGTAATAGCTGATACTTTAGGTAGAGACTTAAATAAAGTGGCTGTTTATGGCCGCGAAGGCATTACCGGTGAGAGAGATAAAGAAACAATAGGATTCGCTACTGTTCGAGCAGGCGACATTGTTGGAGAGCATACTGCCTTTTTTGCTGATATTGGTGAACGGTTAGAAATCACCCATCGTGCAAGTTCGAGAATGACTTTTGCATTGGGTGCGATGAGAGCCGCATTCTGGTTAAGTGAAGCCGATAATGGCTTCTATGATATGCAAGATGTATTAGGCTTAAAATAAACAAATATTTTTGAAAACAGTTACTTTTAACTGTTTTAACTAAATATTGAATTAAACGCTTAGTTTTTACAATTATCACTAGACGAAAATGTGATACAAGCGTAAAATAAGTGGATTTTGTCAAAAATTTAGTGGTTCGGTAAATAATAACGAAATTTTTGACATTTTTTGTGGGTGTTTCAATAGGAACACCCTACGCGTAATTTATACTTAATGATGTGTTTAGTTGTACATCGTTAAGCTTCTTTCTTCTTTACGGAGGTTAAATTGACTAAATCTGCCATTTTAGTGCTTGAAGACGGCACTGTATTTAAAGGCACCGCTATTGGTGCAGACGGAGCGGCTGTTGGTGAAGTAGTATTCAATACTTCAATGACCGGTTACCAAGAAATTCTTACCGACCCATCATATGCAGAGCAAATTATTACCTTAACGTACCCGCATATCGGTAATACGGGTACTAATAGTGAAGATGAAGAATCAGACACTATTTGGGCAAAAGGTTTAGTTATTCGTGACTTACCGCTTTTAGCGAGTAATTTTCGAAATGAACAGAATTTAAGCGATTACCTAAAAGCACGTAATATCTTAGGTATAGCAGATATCGATACGCGTAAATTAACGCGCATTCTTCGTCAGAAAGGTGCTCAAAACGGTTGTATCATGACAGTAGATTCAATCACAGAAAGCGCAGAAACTGAGGCTTTAGCTCAAGCCAAAGCATTTCCAGGCATTAAAGGTATGGATTTAGCAAAAGTTGTTTCAACGAAAGAACAATACCAATGGACAGAAGGAAGTTGGGAATTAGGAAAAGGTCACATTACGCCTGAAAACTCACAGTTTCATGTGGTTGCCTACGATTTCGGTGCTAAACGCAATATTCTACGCATGTTAGTAGACCGTGGTTGTAAAGTTACAGTAGTGCCAGCACAAACGTCTGCCGAAGCTGTATTAGCGATGAATCCAGATGGAATATTTTTATCAAATGGTCCTGGTGATCCAGAACCATGTGATTATGCAATTTCTGCAATTCAATCATTTTTAGAAACAGAAACGCCAATCTTTGGTATTTGTTTAGGTCACCAATTACTTGGTTTAGCAAGTGGTGCTGGTACCGTGAAAATGAAATTTGGCCATCATGGTGGTAATCATCCGGTTAAAGACTTTGAACGCAATGTTGTAATGATCACTGCGCAGAACCATGGTTTTGCCATTGATGAAAACAAAATGCCAGAAAACTTGAAAGTAACGCACGTCTCGTTATTTGATAATTCAATTCAAGGTGTTCATCGTACAGACAAAGCAGCATTTAGTTTCCAAGGTCATCCAGAAGCAAGCCCAGGACCAGCAGATGCTGCACCATTATTTGATCATTTCATTGATTTAATGAACGAAGCAAAAGCTTAGCCCTTAAACAAGATATAAGAGAGAACTGAAAAATGGCAAAACGTACTGATTTAAAAAGTATCTTGATCTTAGGCGCTGGCCCAATTGTTATTGGTCAAGCATGTGAATTTGATTATTCAGGTGCACAAGCCTGTAAAGCGCTTCGTGAGGAAGGTTATCGAGTTATTTTAGTTAACTCAAATCCAGCAACAATAATGACTGACCCAGAAATGGCTGATGCAACTTACATCGAACCAATTCATTGGGAAGTCGTTCGGAAAATAATTGAAAAAGAACGTCCTTGTGCTGTACTACCTACAATGGGTGGTCAAACGGCGTTGAACTGTGCTTTAGAACTTGAAGCAAAAGGCGTATTAAAAGAATTTAACGTTGAAATGATTGGCGCAACAGCCGACGCTATTGATAAAGCAGAAGATCGCTCTCGTTTTGACAAAGCAATGAAAGCAATTGGTTTAGACACACCAAATGCCGAAATTGTACATACACTTGAAGAAGCACACGCAGCAAGTAAAGTTTTAGGTTTTCCTTGTATTATTCGTCCATCATTTACGATGGGTGGCACCGGTGGCGGTATAGCATACAATGTCGAAGAATTTACCGAAATATGTACGCGCGGCTTAGATCTTTCTCCAACGTCAGAATTATTGATTGATGAATCATTAATTGGTTGGAAAGAATATGAAATGGAAGTGGTTCGCGACAAAAACGATAACTGTATTATTATTTGTTCAATTGAAAACTTCGATCCTATGGGTATTCATACGGGTGATTCAATTACCGTTGCACCCGCTCAAACGCTAACCGATAAAGAATACCAAATCATGCGTAATGCATCGATTGCAGTATTACGTGAAATTGGTGTTGAGACCGGTGGTTCAAACGTACAGTTCGGTATTTGTCCTAATACTGGCCGTATGGTTATTATTGAAATGAACCCGCGTGTTTCTCGTTCATCAGCACTTGCTTCAAAAGCAACGGGTTTCCCCATTGCAAAGATTGCAGCAAAATTAGCAGTCGGTTATACGCTAGATGAATTAACTAATGATATTACAGGCGGCGCAACACCAGCGTCATTTGAGCCAACTATCGATTATGTCGTTACTAAAATTCCACGTTTTAATTTTGAAAAGTTTGCGGGTTGTGAAGACAGATTAACCACTCAAATGAAATCAGTTGGCGAAGTTATGTCAATTGGCCGTAACCAGCAAGAATCACTTCAAAAAGCATTACGTGGCTTAGAAGTTGGCGTGAATGGTTTTGACTCTATGGTTGATGTAACTCAACCGGGTGCTAAAACTAAAATTATGCACGAACTTCAAGAAGCTGGTTCTGATCGTATTTGGTATGTAGCTGACGCATTCCGTTTAGGCTTAACCGTAGATGACGTATTTCGCTTAACGATGATTGACCGTTGGTTCTTAATTCAAATTGAAGATATTATTTTAGAAGAAGCTAAAGTCGCTGAGGGTGGATTAAAAGTATTAACAGCTGATTATTTACGTAAACTAAAACGTAAAGGTTTTGCTGACTCTCGTCTTGCTGATTTAATTGGTGTTGCTGAAGCTGAAGTGCGTAAGAAGCGTCATAAAGCAAATATTTTCCCAGTATACAAACGTGTTGATACTTGTGCTGCAGAATTTAGTTCAGACACAGCTTACATGTATTCAACATACGATGAAGAGTGTGAAGCAAACCCGACAGATAAAGAATCAATCATGATCTTAGGTGGCGGTCCAAACCGTATTGGCCAAGGTATTGAATTTGATTACTGTTGTGTACATGCTGCATTAGCCCTACGTGAAGACGGTTATGAAACCATTATGGTAAATTGTAACCCTGAAACCGTTTCAACAGATTACGATACATCAGACCGTTTATATTTTGAATCAATCACTTTTGAAGATGTGTTAGAAATTGTTCGCATTGAAAAACCTAAAGGCGTTATCGTGCAATATGGTGGCCAAACACCACTTAAATTAGCACGTGCTTTAGAAGCTGCAGGTGTTCCTATTATTGGTACCTCTCCTGATGCAATCGATAGAGCAGAAGATAGAGAGCGTTTCCAACAAGCAGTTGACCGTTTAGGTTTATTGCAACCTGAAAATGCAACAGTAACATCGCTAGAAGAAGCAATGGCAAAAGCGGAATCAATTGGTTTTCCATTAGTTGTTCGTCCATCTTACGTTCTTGGTGGCCGCGCAATGGAAATTGTTTACGATTTAGATGATTTACGTCGTTATATGACCGAAGCTGTTAGTGTTTCAAATGACTCTCCAGTATTGCTTGATCATTTCCTTGATGATGCAATTGAAGTTGATATTGATCTTGTTTGTGACGGCACCGATGTCGTTATTGGCGGCATTATGCAACACATTGAGCAAGCAGGCGTTCACTCAGGTGACTCAGCATGTTCATTACCAGCATATAGTTTAAGCCAAGATGTACAAGATATTATGCGTCAACAGGTTACTGATTTAGCCTTTGAACTTGGTGTTATTGGTTTAATGAATACGCAAATGGCTGTTAAAGATGGCAAGGTTTATTTAATTGAAGTAAACCCTCGTGCTGCTCGTACAATTCCCTTTGTTTCAAAAGCGACAGCTGTACCTTTAGCTAAAGTCGGTGCTCGTGTTATGGCTGGCAGAACATTGAAGGAACAAGGAATTGTTAAAGAAATTATTCCACCATATTTCTCCGTGAAAGAAGTCGTTATTCCGTTTAACAAATTTCATGGCAGTGACCCTTTAGTCGGGCCAGAAATGCGTTCTACGGGTGAAGTGATGGGGGTTGGTAAAACCTTCGAAGAAGCGTACGCTAAAGCTTGTTTAGGTGCGGGTGTTTCAGTACCTAAATCTGGCCGTGCATTAATTTCTGTTCGTAACAGTGATAAAGTACGTGTTGTTGAATTAGCAAAACAATTGGTTGCTTTAGGATACGACGTAGATGCTACGCACGGAACAGCAATAATATTAGGTGAAGCTAATATTCCATGTCGTTTAGTGAATAAAGTGCAAGAAGGTCGACCGCACATTCTTGATAGAATCAAAAATGGTGAATATAATTATATTATTAACACCACAGAAGGTCGTAAAGCGATTGAAGATTCTAAAGTCTTGCGTGGAGGAGCATTGCGCTATAA
>CAJWBY010000104.1 GCA_913020705.1 uncultured Colwellia sp. | reverse complement strand
CTTACACGCCTTACCAACCAGAAATTGCTCAAGGTCGTTTAGAGTCATTATTAAACTTCCAACAAATGTGTATCGACCTTACAGGGTTAGAACTTGCTTCTGCTTCATTATTAGATGAAGGTACTGCCGCTGCTGAAGCAATGGCATTAGCAAAACGCGTTTCTAAAAATAAAAAATCAAACTTATTCTTTATCTCAAGTGATGTTTACCCACAAACAATCGACCTTGTTAAGCAACGTGCAGAAATGTTTGATTTTGACATTATCGTTGCTCCAGCTAATGAAGCTGCTGACCACGATATATTTGGTGCATTATTACAATACCCAAGTGCAACAGGTGAAGTAACAGATATCAGCGAATTAATTGAAAAAATTCACGCTAACAAAGGCATTGTTGCAGTAGCTGCAGATATCATGAGTTTAGTTATGTTGAAAGCGCCGGGCGAATTAGGTGCTGACGCTGTTATTGGTTCAAGCCAACGTTTTGGTGTTCCAATGGGCTACGGCGGACCACACGCTGCATTCTTTACCACAAGTGAAAAATACAAACGTTCATTACCGGGCCGTATTATTGGTGTATCTAAAGATACGCGCGGTAACGCTGCATTACGTATGGCAATGCAAACACGTGAACAACATATTCGTCGTGAAAAAGCTAACTCAAACATTTGTACAGCCCAAGTCTTATTAGCAAACATGGCGGCGTTTTACGCGGTTTATCATGGCCCTAAAGGCTTAAAAATCATTGCTAATCGTATTCACCGTTTTGCCGATATTTTATGTTTAGGTACAGCAACTAAAGGCTTAACAGCCATTCATGCTAACTACTTCGACACATTAACGTTCAACTTAGACAACAAAGAAGAAATCGTTGCACGCGCATTAGCAGCAAACGTTAACTTCCGTACAGACGTTGAAGGTCAAATCAGCATATCTTTAGATGAAACAACAACACGTGCTGATATCGCTGGTTTATTCGATATTTTATTAGGTGAAGGACATGGTTTAGACGTAAGTGATCTTGACGACCAAATCGTTGCTTGTGGTCATTCTTCAATTCCAGCTTCATTAATTCGTGAATCTGAAATATTGACTCACCCAGTATTTAATTCATACCACAGCGAAACAGAAATGCTTCGTTATATCAAAAAACTTGAAAACAAAGATTTAGCATTGAACCACTCAATGATCTCTTTGGGTTCTTGTACAATGAAGTTAAATGCAACCGCACAGATGATCCCAGTATCATGGCCTGAATTTGCTAACATGCATCCATTTGCACCGATTGACCAAGCTCAAGGTTACAAGCAAATGATTGACGAGTTAGGCGATTGGCTTATAGAGCTTACTGGTTACGACAACATTTCAATGCAACCTAACTCTGGTGCTCAAGGTGAGTACGCAGGTTTAATCGCGATTGTTAAGTATCATGAAAGTCGTGGCGATGCACATCGTAATATCTGTTTAATTCCATCTTCTGCTCATGGCACTAACCCTGCGTCTGCTCAAATGGTTGGTATGAAAGTCGTTGTTGTTGCTTGTGATAAAGAAGGTAACGTTGACATGGACGACTTGCGAACTAAAGCAAGCGAAATGGCCGACAACCTTTCTTGTATCATGATCACATACCCGTCAACTCACGGTGTATACGAAACAACGATTGCAGAAATTTGTAACATCGTTCATGACAATGGCGGTCAAGTTTATCTTGATGGCGCGAACATGAATGCACAGGTAGGTTTAACATCTCCAGGCCATATTGGCGCTGATGTTTCTCACCTTAACTTGCACAAAACATTTGCTATTCCACACGGTGGTGGCGGTCCAGGTATGGGTCCTATCGGCGTTAAAGCACATTTATCACCGTTCTTACCTGACCATGCGTTAATTAACGTAGACGAAGAAACCGCTGGTAATGGCGCAGTATCAGCAGCACCTTACGGTAGTGCCGGTATTTTATGTATCTCTTACCTTTACGTTGCTCTATTAGGTAAAAAAGGTGTTACGGATGCAAGTAAATATGCAATTACTAATGCTAACTACATGGCCACTAAACTAAGCCAGCATTACCCGCTTTTATACGCAGGAAAAAATGACCGAGTTGCCCATGAATGTATTATCGATTTACGTCCACTTAAAGCAACATCAGGTATTACTGAAGTTGATATAGCCAAGCGATTAATCGATTACGGTTTCCATGCACCAACGATGTCGTTCCCAGTCGCGGGCACGTTCATGATTGAACCAACGGAATCAGAGTCTAAAGTTGAGCTTGACCGTTTCATCGAAGCAATGACTTGTATTCGTGACGAAGTACGTAAAGTTGAATCAGGTGAGTGGGAAGTAAATAACAACCCATTACAGAATGCTCCGCATACCTTAGCGGATATTACTGATACTTGGGATCGTGGTTATACGATTAAAGAAGCCGTATTCCCAGTTCCAGCTGCAGCGGCAAACAAATTTTGGCCAACCGTTAACCGTATTGATGATGTATACGGAGACCGTAACTTAATTTGTTCATGTCCTCCAATTGAAAGTTATGTAGACTAAATTTTTCAGATTAGTCATCTCCAAGGTTTTTATCGGAGGGCAAATATTTGATTGATAAAATAAAAAGGCGAACCAGAAATGGTTCGCCTTTTTTGTTAAATGTGAAAGTTAACTATCATCTTCATCTTTCAGATAATTTAATCGTAAGGTTTCAATAGTCTTTGCATTTAATTTAAGTAATAAACTATCTTTGGTTACCATGGCGTATTGAGTGAGATTAGCTGCCGTTCCCTATACGCTTAGGTATGAACCTAAAAATCAAAGAGCTAATAACAATGTTAATTAGCTAAATAGACCGATAATTAGTTATTTTAACAAAATGATTAAAACCAATTCTTATTAACCTTATAAAAAAACATACAGTTAAACAGTTGGTTTTATTTTTGCTTATAAGTAACTAGTATCAAAAAAATGAAGTAAATAAGAGGTGTATTATGCGAGAAATTAATTCTACAGAAACAAAAAACTGGAAAAATACCAGCGTATGGATGCGAGGGCTCTTTATGATACTTTTCGGATTTATCGGTGGTTTCGCCCGCTTTATGGTTACCTTAATTGCCGTATTTCAATTTTTCTCGTTATTAATAACAGGTAAACCAAATGCTGGTTTAAAACTATTTGGTCAAAGTTTAAATAAATATATTTACCAAATTAATGATTTTTTAACGGTAAACTCAAATAAATATCCTTTCCCGTTAAGCGGCTGGCCTGATGATAAATCAGCTTATAAATACTCTTCAAGGGATTTATAACAGGAATGAGGTGATTGTCTATATAGAACAAAATAAATTCATCAAGTGCCTGATGGTGCATTTTTACGATTTTACAACAAAGGCTTTATAAGCTCATCCTTTCATATTAGACAACAATGAGTGGGACTTCGCTATCCAGATGTACTGGAAAGGGATAAAAGAGCAACCATTGATAAGTCAGGCTATCAACGGTTGTCGATACTTAGAAAATTAACGCTCATTTTGTCGTTTAGTTGACATAACAAATTGAAAAATTTGATGTCTTCTTAGAAGCGATTTATGGGAGTTAGATAAGTACCTTTAATCGTACTCGATGCAATACAGAACCCTTTTAATTTTTTGTTGGACAAATTTTGTTCAAAATACTTGCCCAGAGAGAGAACAAACGATACCTTGTACGCTATTGGTATTCTTAGGAAATAAATTGAAAGGAAATTAAGCAGGCTGTAATGGACTTATTGTTGCATTCAACATAGCCTTAAATTGCCATCTATATATGACTAAACCAACTTACACTGTTGAGCTGACAAATAACATCGTTGTGGCAAAAATTTCAGGAGACTGGAATATACAAGCTGACATCGGTTATTTAACCATACTTGATGAAACGATCTCTAGGGTGCGAAATGATAGATGGGCGTTATTTGCTGATCTTCGGGGTTGGCGAGTTTCTGAAGAAGTTCTGAACTTCAAACACAATCTGACTATCGAGTTAACGAGAAACAATCAGCAAGCCGAATGCTGGCTAGTGGATAATATGGATCAAGGAAAACACATTCAGCAGCATATCGAGAACGCAGGCGTTCCTTTGTATAAATTTTTAAACAGACAAGCTGCCGAAAATTGGCTAACGGATAACGGGTTCTATCTTTAAAGATATTTCAATTCGTTCAATCTGAGATAATCAATAGGGCCTGAGTCATTATCTTCAGTAGTCACTGATTCTAATGTTTATTCTACCGTCTGCACCGAAAAAACCGTGCTTATGAGGCGGATTTTTAATAAATAAGATCTGTAATGTGGCATTAGTGACAGTAAACTTAATAACCCGACTGACATTAGTTGTTAATTAAGTTTGTAAAACTTAAAAAGGCGAATCAGAAATGATTCGTCTTTTTTGTTTTTATAAATACCGAGCATCTAAAAAATTTTCTAAGTACATAAAAAAGATTTGCGTTTGAAAAATTTAAATTAACTTGAACAATTACTTATCCCCTAAAAGGAAGGCTGTTATATGTTAATATTCTCACCGTAGTACTAACAATAGCTGAGTGGATATGAAATTAATAAAAGATAACAGCATCAAATTAGCGATAATTGCGATTTTCGTTGCAAGCATTTGGTTGATTTTTTTTGCAAAGGTGACACCTCCAAACTTTGCTGAAGCACCTGCCGGGAAAGATAGGAAAACTATGTTCTTCAATTATTTTTTACCAATAGTTACAGAGTTGAACATTGAAATTAAGCAAGATAGAAAACTTGTATTAACGCAATGTGAAGGAGAGTCTGTATCCCATAACAGCGCGCTTTTAGATTTGGGTAAAAAATACCGTATCAATGAGGGCGATCTGAAAAATCGGACTTTATGTGAGGTATTGACTCTTCGTGTTGATGAAATTCCAGCTTCTTTGGTTCTTGCTCAAGCGGCTAATGAGAGCGCATGGGGCACAGCTCGATTTGCTCAGCAAGGTAATAATTTTTTTGGTCAATGGTGTTTTAAGAAAGGGTGTGGAATAGTGCCTAAAGGAAGGGATAGCGGCAAAGGGCACGAAGTTGCTTCGTTTCGTTCCCCACAAGATTCTGTGCGCAGTTATATGATGAATTTGAATACCCATAATGCCTATATTTCACTTCGTAATATCCGATATTCTTTGCGACAGAAGGGGAATATAGTAACGGGTAATGAGTTAAGTCACGGTTTAAATAAATATTCAGAACGTGGAACGGCATATGGCGAGGAGTTGAGAAAAATGATTAATTTTAATCGATTGACTCAATACGACCAGAATTTAAGTTAAGGTTTATAACGGGTAAAAAATATAGTCAGTAATGACCGCGTTACTGAATAAGTTAACCATAGGCTGAACGACTTATTGGCTAAAGTCATCAGCCCACAGCTTGGCATTAGTGACGGTTAGCTTAGTCACTTTCTAGGGTGAACCCATGCGCACTTCTCCTTTCTGTACGTTCCTAATATTGCTAGCCTTATCTAAAATCAACATTACTTGTAGGGAAATAGTTCAGAGGTATGCCTATTTAACCTCAATATCCTTATTATCAATTTAAATCTCTCGAAGGTGTCTAATTACGCACCTTGTTTTAATCGTTTTTTTGATCGGGCTTGAAGTCAATTTTATTACCCCAACTTATGATTTAGTGTATTTTATCTTGGTAAATTTAATGTTTTTAGTTGTTAAATCGGGTGGTGTTTTAAATCGACTCGTTGAAAGTAAACTTTTTCAGAATTTTTTAATAGCGGTAATCTTGTTTAATGCAGTCACTTTGGGGGTAGAAACCAGTGATTTTGGCAAAGTACATGCAGAGACACTCGGTGTTATCGATTCCATTATTCTGTATATATTTACGATTGAGTTGTTGTTAAAGCTTATTGTCTATCGTGCGTCATTCTTCCGTTCAGGCTGGAACTGGTTTGACTTTATTATTGTTGCGATTTCTTGGGCTCCAAGCAGCGGACCTTTATCTGTGCTCCGAGCGTTTAGGATCCTTCGGGTTCTGAGACTCTTTTCAATCGTGCCACAAATGCGTCGAGTTATTGGTGCGCTTGGTCATTCTTTACCGGGTATGGCATCAGTGGTTGGTGTTCTCAGTGTTATTTTTTACGTATCCGCCGTTTTGACTACAAAGTTATTTGGCACAAACCCTGATGCAAATATGCAGGAATGGTTTGGCAGCATTGGTGCCTCGGCTTATACTCTTTTTCAAGTGATGACATTGGAAAGTTGGTCTATGGGCATAGTACGACCCACCATGGAACTTTATCCTCAGTCTTGGTTTTTCTTTGTTCCTTTTATCATCATTACCAGTTTTGCTGTACTCAATTTATTTATTGGTATCATTGTTGATGCTATGCAAGTTATGCATGAAGAAGAAAGTAAACCCAATAAAATTCAAGCGACTAAAGAAGATATTTTAAAGTTAGAAGCCAAAATTGATGCTCTGATTAATAAAATGAAAGAATGAAAATGAGCACATTCGCTTTTCGAGGATGACTATTTTGATGGTGTGTACTTAATTTGTTACATGATACCTTTGGTTATCCTTGAAAATTTAATGAAAAATTTCCCATAGTTACATAAGATACAGCCATAATAAAAAAGGGAACTATGATGAAAAAGAAATATTTAGCTGCTGTAATAGCCGCAAGTTTAACGTTATCTGCCTGCATGGCAACCTCGCCTGAATCTAATAACAACGGGGCAATGCAATCATCCTCAAGTAATGCGAACAAAGTCTTTAGTCAAAAATATCTGTTCAAAGAATTAGATAATGGATTACGTGTATTGGTGGTAAAAACAGACTATCCTGATCTTGTTTCAGTACAAATTCCTGTTTCTGTAGGTTCTCGTGATGAAGACGAAGTTGGAAAAACAGGTTTTGCGCATTTCTTTGAACATATGATGTTTAAAGGTTCAGATAAATTTCCACAAGATGTTTATGCTGATTTGTTTAAAAATGCAGGTGTTGACAATGGTGCCTACACAACAAACGATTACACTAATTATCACTTAGATTTCTCTAAAGATCATTTAGATAAAGTATTAGAAATTCAAGCGGATCACTTTAAAAACCTTAAATACACCGATGCACAGTTTAAAACTGAGGCATTAACGGTAAAAGGCGAATACTTAAAGAATAATGCTAGCCCAACGCGTAAGTTGTTAGCGGCTGTACGAAAAGAAGCATTCGATACCCATACGTATAAACATACAACAATGGGATTCTTTGAAGATGTAGAAGCTATGCCTAACCAAATAGCTTATGGCGAACAGTTTTTCAAACAGTTTTATAAACCAGAATATGTTTCCCTCGTCATTGTCGGTGATGTTGAACCTGAAGCAACAATGGCGATGGTTGAGAAGCATTGGGGCAATTGGCAAAAAGGTGAATTTGTTAACAACATTGCACCAGAGCCAAAGCAAGAAGCAGCGAAATATGTTCATGAAAAATTTGATGGTTTACCGGGTCATTGGCTATTAGTTTCATATAAAGGTGCTGATTGGCAACCTAAGAAAAAAGATCGTGCTGCATTAGATTTAATTTCTGAATTATATTTTTCAAATAACTCAGCATTGTATCAAGAGCTCGTTGTTGATAAGCAGTTGGCGAGCCAAATGTTTAATTATAATCCTGAAACAAAAGATGCTGGCTTACGTCACGTTTTCATCAAGGTAAATGAAGAAAAAGATTTAGCGGCAGTTCGTGATGCTGTGAACCGTACCTATGCTCAAGTGCGCACCGAACTTGTTTCTTCAGAAAAACTTGATAACTTAAAATCTAATTTGAAATATAGTTTTGTGAATAGCTTAGATTCTTCAGAATCTATTGCTTCAACACTCGCCAGTTATATGCACTTTGATCGCGATCCTGAGACGATTAACCACCTATATAATAGCTTTGATAATATTTCAGCTGAAGATATACAACTCATCGCCAACAAATATTTTATCGATGAAAATCGCACAACCGTGACATTATCTGCATTAGATAAAGTTGCTGGTTTTGATCAAGAAGTTGACTTAAATGGTGCGGTTGCAAAAATTGCAATGAAAATGGCTCAGCCTAGCGCTCCGCAGTTTACTGTTTTAGATAAGACTAATGACTCGCCGTTGATTGATGTTAACTTTCTATTTTATACCGGTGCAGCAGCAGATCCTGTAGGTAAAAAAGGTGTGGCAGCATTAACCGCGCGAATGTTAACTCAAGGTGGTTCAGAAACACGTAGCTACCAAGATATCAAAAAAGGTTTATATCCTTTAGCGGGAAGATTTTCGTCTCAGCTTGATAAAGAGATGATGTCATTTACTGGTCGTATTCACAAAGATAATGCTACACAGTGGTATACACTTATTAGTGACCAACTGCTTAATCCAGGCTGGCGTGAAGATGATTTTAAGCGTTTGAAAAAAGAATTAATTGACGGTATTAAATCAGGTCTTAAATCTTCGAATGATGAAGAATTAGGTAAAGAGGTGCTTTATAGCGAACTTTATCAAGGACATGTTTATGAAAACTTTAATAGTGGCGACTTGTCTGACTTAGCAGCAATTACCATTGAAGATGTAAAAGCTTTCTACCGTTCTCAACTTACGCAAGCAAAATTAAACTTAGGTATTACTGGCGCTATACCAAATGATTTGAAAGCTCAGTTAATGAGCGACTTAGCGACTTTACCTGAGGGTGATGAAAAACGGTTAACTATTGCTAAAGCCCCTGTTTTAAAAGGTCATCATGCGACTATTGTAGAAAAAAATGCGCAATCTACCGCGGTATCTTTTGGCTTCCCAATCGATACTATTCGAAGTGACAAAGATTGGGCAGCGCTTTGGTTAGTGCGTTCATACTTTGGTGAACATCGTAGTTCTAACAGTTACTTGTATCAACAAATACGTCAAGCTCGTGGTATGAACTACGGTGATTATTCTTATATTGAATATTTCCCTCGTGGCATGTACCAAACGAAACCTGATGCAAACTTAGGCCGTTCAAGCCAAATTTTTCAAGTTTGGTTACGTCCTTTGCGTTCAAATAATGATGCCCATTTCGCAACGCGTGCAGCCTTGTATGAATTGGACAAGTTGATTGAAAATGGCATGAGCGAAAAAGATTTTCAGGCAACACGTAATTATTTAACTAACTATGCGCCGCAACTAGTTGCTAGCCAAGATCAGCAGTTAGGTTATGCACTTGATAGTGAGTTTTATCAAACAGAAGAGTTTGTTAAGTACGTACGTGGCGAGTTTGAAAAACTATCATTAGCCGATGTGAATCGTGTTATTAAAGAAAACTTGCAAACTGATGATATTCATTATGTTTTCATTTCTGGTGATGGCAAAGATATGAAGAAACGTTTGTTGTCTGAACAAGTATCACCATTAAAATACAATAGTGATAAGCCTGCAGAGCTTCTAGCTACCGATAAAATAATCGAAAGCTACAAGTTAACGCTACCAAAGAAAAATGTTGAAGTAATTGCGATAGACAAGGTGTTTAAATAAGGTTTTACATAAACTAAATCATAACACTGTTCTATATTTACCTTAATAAAACACCACGCTTGCCGTGGAGTTTTTTTATTGAGCAAAAAATAATAACGGGTGAAAATAAAGTCTGACCAAAAAAATGGCCTCAGTGTAAACTTAGTCCTTTTTATATTCTATAAAATAAAAAACCGGCAAATGCCGGTTTTTGTATAATTGAATTAACGCGTTAGCTTTAAGTCGTATTTCCCTAAAAAGTAAAGCTCTTACTGTCTTTACCACCTTTCTCAGAATCTACTGTGACCTTGTAACTACCTTTGCCGTCGACAATCCATTTAACTACAGTCGTTGAGTATCCGCCAATGGTTGCTACTTTAATTGCGGCAGGGTTTAAATCGTGTTCATTATGTGTGTTGGCGCCTTCACTGATAACGGTTAACCCGCTTAAGACTTTAAAGTCCTTCGATACAATAGATACACGGTCTTCAAAAGAAAGGTTATTCTTTATATCATGAGATAAACGTGTAGGGATTGCTCTTTCATTAACAATGTTTACCGTTATCTCATACAAGCCATTACTAAGTTTACGTGTTGATGAACGAGTGACTTTCAATTGTGGCATATGATAGGCATGAAATAAGGTAAATGCCATATTTCGATGTGCTTCCTCCTCTAAAAGAAAGGAAGGGGGAACTCTACCAAAATTCTTCTTAAAACCACCAACTTCAATATCACCATAAATTGGATGTTTTACTTTTGTCCAAGGTACTAGAGCGTCACCAAATAAAAGGTGTTTGTTGAAATTATGGTTTTGATTACCCAATTTTTCTTTTGTTTTATCGGTTGGGCGGAACATATTGGCAGAGGTCCAAAGCTCATTACTAAAGGCCATTATGCCGTTGTTGCCATAAAACCAGTCGAACTCACCACCATAAACCTGATAGAGATCTTTCCATGTAACAAGGTAGCGGTAATTTGGCAGTATTTGCTCGCCTTGGTGGGCGATAAAGTCATATACACTGATGTCAGAGCGTGTATATTTGTTATTTGCTTTACCTGGGCCACGTAAAATCATACCCCCTGTATTGTGATAACTTTGGGCAGCAGCAATATTACGGTGAGATTTAACGAATTTCTCCACGGCACTGGTTTCTTTTAATGAAAAAGGGTAACGACGAGCGCCCCTTTGTATGTAAGCAGGTTCCCATTCATTTGCCCAATCACGATTTGGATCATATTCGTAAACGCCTTTGCCATCTTCGTTTACGAGACCGTCGCCATCGTTGTCATATCCCTCAGAACCTAACATACGATAATCGCCAACTTGACCTTCAGCAACAGGTACCATTAAGCCGGGATATTTTTCATCTTCTTTGTGCGTACCTCTAACGGTATCTTTAATACGCATACGGGTAATGTGCCCATCATTATTAAGATCGTCTGGCCCGTCTTCATCTATTTCTCCGTCAAGGTCGTTGTCAGTGGGTACCATGCCTGAACGAGGGGAGTGTGCTGTGTTGGCCTCATTCATATACCAATCTCGCCCGTCAGGGTTGATTGTCGGAACAATGTAGAAAGCTTTGTCATTAAGCAGTTCAGTTATCCACTTAACCTTACCGTAGCTTTCAGTTAAGAACCAAGCGGTATAAAGAGAGACTTCAGTGCCTTGTATTTCATTTGAGTGAATATTACCGTCAATATACATGGCGGGTTTTGTCGTATCATCGCCATTTTTATAGTTAGTGATTTTAATGACATATATATCACGACCTTCAAAAGACTTACCTATTGACTCAATACGAGTAAGCTTTGGATAGGCTTTATTAATTTTTTTGAGGATTTTTATTGTACTTCCTGAGTCGTAAAAACGATTCCAGCGTATATCTACCTTTGGATTTAAAGGCGCCCCTAATGCTTGTAAACCAGTCAGTTTGTCTGCGGCTTGTGTTGTTATATTTAAAAAGGCAGTTGTCGCTAAAATACATGTAAGCAATATTTCTTTCATGATTAAGCTCCAAACTTAACGGTTTGTTTTACCGCATCGATAACGGGTGATGATATTTCAAATGAGGCATTGCGATAACCCTTGGTATTGATCAACCACTTAATCTCTTGTTGACCGCCGTGAGACGCAATAGGTGCTAATAATGTACGTTTGGTTCCGCCAATAAAGTTTTCATTAGGAAGGTTCCATTGAACTCTCACGGGTATCATCCAACGTGTTAGTTTACCCATTGCACTTTGTGTGGGGAGTTTTCCCGTGTTTTTGATTTTTAAGGTTACTCGGTAAAGGTCATTTCCTATTTTATCAACAGATTGAGTCACTTTAAGTTTAGGAAAAAGGGTTGTTAACGAAGCAATATATTCTGAACTCTTCGTATTATCAAATACAGCAAGATCTGGGTTATTTAAGTAAGCTAGTCTGAATCCACCCACTTCCACTTTCTCATTAATGAAATCTGGATGTGATATTTTTTTCCAAGGAATTACCGCTCCTTCAAGTTCTTTTTCTTTAGCGTTTGCAACCAATCTGGCTTCTTTGGTATCCGAGCTTTTCGTGTCCTTTTTCTTTTTGCTGTCTTTTTTATTATCTAAATCAGCATCATCTTTACTCGCTGCTGCAATGGCAATTTGTTTGAAATTCCAACCATTTGCCGCTATAGACCATCTGCCACCATGAAAATAAGCCCAGTCATGAAAAGTACCTTGTCCACGATTTTCTGAATTTACGGTCCAATCTTTATGATTTTCTAGCCATAAATTCGAAAATAACTTATATGTGTCTACGTCCTCTTTAGGCATCTTTTCAAAAGCTTTTAATGGGCGTTTGTATGCATCGACTGTTACTTTTTTGGCTGCCCAGTTTTTATGTAAATTATCGTATTTAGAAAAATTAACGGTCATCAGGATATTTTGATGGTCGATAACGAAATCTATTAAAGCACGAGTCTCAGGTTCAGATGCTTGATTAACCCCAGACCCAATACCAAAGTAATCATAGTTGTAAGTGAAGTTTTTATTAATAGACACTCCGCCATAACCGTCTTCGTCTAATTTACCGTCACCATCGTCATCTTTGCCTTCATTGATTACACGGTATTGACCTTCTTCATTTTTCAAAGGGTCTACTTTTACCAATAAATTAGGTGCTTGGTCACTTGGTTTGTACAAACCTGAGCTGTCAGAGATCCTAAGTTGAGAAATATAACCATCGTTATTGAGATCATTAGGACCATCTTCATTGGTTTTAAGATCGTGATCGTCATCTATTTTGAAGTGATTAAAGGTGGTTGAATAGCCGTTTTTACCCAGCATAAAGTTAGTTGCATCTGGGTTTGGCATAGGCACGACAAATATACTTTTGTTATTCCTATCTACTTTACCTGACTTTAGATCTTCAATAAGGCGCATAGCAAGTTCAGTTCCCACCAAATAATCACCATCAACGTTACCTGTTACCAAAACTGCCGGTGAACTTTTGTCACCAAATTGAGCAACAATTATCGATTTACCTGATCGTGAAGTACCAATTTGCTGAGTTTTAACACCTAGCTGTTTTAATTGCTTTAACATTTCCGCATGGCTGGTGTATTGGTTAAGATAATCTTGACCTACACAAGTGCCTGATATGAGGAATAACGCGAGTAGTCGCTTCATTTACTGATATGCTCCTATTAGAAAAACACCTTGATAATCAGAGGTGTTTTCAGTGAACTTTAATTTATGCACAAAGAGTATATATTTTCTTCAATGAATTCAAAGAAAAGTATTTTAAATGAGGTGGTTTGTTAGGAAATCAGGATAAACGTAAAAATAAATAAAAATCCCTAACACGCTTAACCGCAATATTTAATGAGAAAGTTGAGTATGGTGTAATTTATGAAGTATTCAGCCTAATCCTCTACACCTTCAATATCACCACGCATTACCGGGTAACCTAAATTCATCCAACCAAAAACGCCTTCCCATAAAACCGCGGTACGAGTATAGCCACGGTCTCTTAATTTTCTGATCGTGTAATCAGCCGCTGCACGCGGGCATGAACAATAGGCAATAATTTGCACATCTTTTGGAATGCCAGCCACGGTTTCATCTAGGTCAGCATAGTATGGAAATGGTATTGAACCTTCGATATGAGCGGTTTGCCATACAGAAGTCACGCGCGTATCAAGCAGTACCATTTTATTTTTAGCTAATAATGCGGCATTTAAATCTTTTGATGAAACATACATCCCATCTTGCAAGGTAAAATTTGGGTCATCACCATTTTTATTAATAACGTATTGATCAGGTGTTGGCAGCGCTTTAAGTATGGTTCGTTCTTCTTTCCAACCGAGTGCTTTGCTGCGTAAAAATGCGGTAATATTGTTGATATCTTGCGCCGATAATTTGTCTTTATAAGGTTTCATTGGCGTGTCTTGCCGACCATTTTGTATGGCATGACGAATAAATTCATCGGTGTTGTGAGCAAGCGCTGATTGATTACCTAGCGCAGGGGCAGTTACTCCTTCACCTTTTACGCCATGACAGCTAATACAATTTGCTAAATAGACTTGCTCACCGCGCTTGATGTCACCAATGACAGGATTGGTCGACAGTTTCAACCGTTCTACACCGGCTTGTTCAAATAGCCAATAAGTTAAGTTCCATGTTTCATCGAGGGTCATCGGGCCTCCCACTTCATCAAGATATCCGCCCATAGCAGTTCCTTTTCTACCATAAGACATAGGCCTTAAAATGGCGTGTGGAACACCTGATTCAAATAAACTTTTGCTGCGTAGTGAAGGTGCGTGATCATTAACATGGCCTTGTCGGTTTTCGCCATGACATAACGAACAATACTTTTGATAGTTTGTAGAGGCAACCTTAGCTTCGTCTGTTGTGAGTGTTCTTGGTGGGGGTAATGTTCCTAGCTTGTGCTCTTGAGCTAATAACTCAAGCGGAAAAATAAAAGCTATCAAAGAGCCAATAAGTAATGTTTTTTGGAGAAAAGAAGACATCATATTTATGTGTTTTATGATTAATATTTGTTCTTAGATTAGCTAGCATGAAGAGAAGAAGCAATACCAACCTACTTGGTGAAAAGTTTCGTAACATATTTTATGGAGAATGAGGTAAAAGGTTAGCGTGTCACCTATACCCATAAAGCTTCTAAGTATAGTTGAGCTTTATGGGTAATTAGGTAACGATTTATATGTGGTCTGTGATTATTGTAAATTAAAACGAAGATATTTAAGGTTCTAATTACCTTTATAATCGTTATTCACTATCAGCTACGCGGATGTATGCTTTAATGATTTTAACCATCTCTTTGGTTTTTCCTCTTCTACTACCTAACGATTCAATCTTAGTTAAGCTATTTTCTAAATCTTCTACGACTTTTCCAAAAACAGTATGCTTACCATCTAGAAAAGGAGTCGGTAAAAAAGTGATGAAGAATTGACTGCCATCAGTTCCTGGGCCAGAGTTTGCCATACTTAACATACCGGGTTCATTATGACTTATACCACCCTCAAATTCTCCATCGTATTTATAACCTGGGTTACCTGTACCATTACCTATCGGGTCGCCACCTTGCGCCATAAATCCAGGAATAACACGGTGAAAAGTTAAGTCATCATAAAAACCGAGCTTAGTTAAATAAATTGTACTCGAAACATGCATAGGCGCAGAATCGGTTAATAGTTTTATAGTGAAATTACCTTGGTTAGTTTGTAACTCCCAAAAGTAATCTTTTCCTGGTGTAAAGGTTAGTTGAGGAGGCTTATTTAGTGCCGTTTTCCATGCAGGATTTGTTTTATCGATGGTTTGTTCCGCTATAAAGTCATCTACTTTTTTTATCGCAGGATCTCTTCCACAACAAGCTGAAAGGATAATAAGGATCAAAAGGCTAATGAAGATGTTTTGTGTATTATTCATATGATTTTTCTTATAGTTTTATGTCGTTAATTGAAATTATTTCAGCGGTATAAATATTATCAGGTATTAAATGTCTGACAATAAAAACTTTACTGACTAATAGTCTTTTTAGCACTTGTTATTCGTCTTTTCTTTTTAAACATAACCCTCGCGGTTCATCACCTTCATGGAGCACCGTATCGGAATGCAGAAACTGTGCAGCATCTGCAGAGTCATTCACTTTAGTCGCACTGCGTTCTAACATCTCTAATTCAAATTCAGTTAATACACTCTTCCTGATCCCTGCTTTTCTCCAATGAGATAAAGGTCTACATTCGGTTGATATTTTCCGAGCCAAAGACAGTGCATCGAGAAGTGCTTGATTCGCCCCTTGTCCCTTGAATGGACTCATAGGATGAGCGGCATCTCCTATCAGTGTCACTTGAGCCCCTTGCTCTAACCATTCTGACTCAAGTAAGGCCCGGTCATACACAGGATAACCAGAAACTTGACTATCTAGCGTTGCGGCTAAAATCTGGGGAATAGGGGAGTGCCACTGACAACGTCTACACGCTTCTTCTTTGAGGGCTGAAGCGCCTTGAGTACTCAAGGCCTTAGCCTCTTCTTCTGGCATTGGGAAGCTAAGCTGCCACATTACTGAGTCTGACGCATAAGGCATCATATATATACGTTCGTGGCCATTAGCTGTTTGGAATACGGTAGCTGAATCTAATAAAGAATGTTCAAGGCCGTTGAGATCAGCCAAAGGACAAATTCCTAAAATTACAATACAACCTAGATAACGTAGTGGGGTAGTTTCTTCTCCAATCAGTAACTTACGTACTGAGCTGCGAATACCGTCTGCTCCCACAACAAGGTCAGCTTTGATACTAATGAACTCGCCATTTACTTGAAAGTTCAGATCAACAGCTTCACTCTCAGATTCCTTTGCATCACCTTTAATACTTTCTTTAAACCCAACTAACTGATGTCCCCATTTTACTGAATCGTGTTCACCGAGTTGTTCAAGTAAAGCTAACCGTAAAGACTGACGTGCGATATGTACATTGGTACGTTTGGTCGAATTTTTCTCATCTGACTGTACCCACTTTCTGTTACCCCATTCGCCAATTTCTTTCCCTTGTGTGGTATGAACTAC
>CAJWBY010000103.1 GCA_913020705.1 uncultured Colwellia sp. | reverse complement strand
TAAGTGTTGTTCTAGTTTTATCTGCATGTTCTGACAATGAGTCAGCACAAACCTATATAGCTAAAGCAGAGAGTGCAATTTTAGAACAGCAAAACAACGCTGCGATTATTTCATTAAAAAATGCACTTAAGATTGAAGTTGACAATGCGCGTGCTCGATTTTTATTAGGTCGTCTATATCTAAGTGCTGGGGATGCAGAAAGCGCGGTAAAAGAGCTAGAACGAGCTAACAAATTAAAATATTCTATTGAAAAAGTTATACCCTTGTTGGCTAGAGCATATATGTTGACGGGATCAGATGCTGATATTTTAGATCTTAGCAAACAAGAAGCGTCTCTAACGCTACGGAGTACTCAATACCTAGCCTATAAAACAATGGCCTCATTACGCACGGGTGATAATGAACTAGCTCAAGCTACAGTGGATGCAGCACTTTCACTTTTTGGGTCAGATGGATATAGCCTTTTAGCGAGTGCCTACTTAGAGTTTTCAAAACAAAACACAAAATCTGCAAGTAATCTCGTTGCTCGTATCTTAGAGACAAATTCAAATAATGCTGATGCACTAATGTTGCAAGGCCAAATTGCAACCGTTGAGAAAGATTACGCTTTAGCGGTTGATAGCTTTAAGCAATACCAAGCAATGCAACCCAACTCAGGCAAGGTACAGTTGTTTATTGCTGATTCACTCTTGAAAAACGGTCAATACAAAGAGGCTGAAGCCATTGCCGACACCATTCTAGCAAATGTGCCATCACAGCCATTTTTACTCTACATAAAAGCAAATGCACGTTTTGAAGACAAAGACTATAAAGCCGCTAGCCGTTATGCAAATCAATCTTTAAGCTCTGGCTTTAATTCTTTTAGTTTGAAATTAATTGCAGGCGCAAGTGGTTTTTATTTACAAAATCATGAGCAAAGTGTTAATAATTTAAAGGATATTCTCCCTTATCTTTCTGGGGAACATCCCGCTAGAAGAATGCTTGCGGTGAGCCAATTACAACTAGGTTTGATTGATGATATTAGTGAAACGTTAAGCGATTATGATTCAACAAATAAAGAAGACACTCAGTTTTTATCAACACTCAGTTATGAGTTATTAGAAGTTGGTGCATACGAGCAAGCCAAGCAAATGGCGAGTTATGTTTCAAGCTCAACAGATATGACTGCTGAAGAGATAGCTCGTATCGGTGTACTAAAGCTTATGATGAATGACCCTTCAGGTATCGATAAATTAGAACTGGCATTACAGAAAAATCCTGCACTTGTTGATGCTGAACTTATGTTGGCTTTTAGTTCAATCAAGTCGGGAAATTTACCTCGAGCCACTAAAATAGCTAAGAAATGGTTGAAGCAATACCCAGAAAAAGCAGGAGGATATAACCTACAAGCAGCCATACATTTCAAAAATAATGAATTTATGAAAGGCGAAGCTTCATTAACGCAAAGCTTACAGTTAGAGCCAGATAATGCTTATGCACTCATTCAGCAGGTAATGCTTGCCAGTTTCAGAAAAAATGACGAACAGGCAAAACGCTTAACGGAGAGTGCAATAAAAGTTCATCCTGATAATATTCAAATTTTGAGTCAGTATTTTGATTTTCATAAAAATGATGATGGATTAAAAGTCATTGTTCAGGCTCAACAAAAAAATATAGATGATATTAACTATGGTGTTTTATTGGCAGAAGCATATATATATTTAGAGCAGTTTAAGCAAGCAAGCGCAGTATTAAATAGCTATCAAGTTGGTGTTAAAACCCCAAAGCGTTACTGGCAATTAATGCTTGCTATTAATGCGAAAAATCCAGATGGAAAAGATGCTTATTCTATTTTAAATGAATGGCAGAAGACAAATCCTTATCATATAGAATCTTCTTTTTTATTAGCAAGTTATTGGACCAATAAAAAATCCCCAGACAGGGCGTTAAGGGTTTTACAAAAGGCGAATGAAAAACATCCAAACAACTTGATGCTTCATTTAGTTAAAATGCAGGTATTACTGGATAATAACCTTAGTTCTGATGCCAAAATTTTATTTAAAGAGTTAGAAAAATTTGAGGTTAATAAAGACTTACTCGCAGGTATAACAGGTAGAATTCTTTTACTTGATAGAAATTTTTTAGAAGCCATACCTCCTTTGAAGCAGCAATATACTGCAAAACCTAGCAGTCTCAACGCAACATATCTTGCCTTTGCTTTAGAAGGCAATAATCAAAAAGCAGAAGCGATTGAATTGTTAGAGCAGTTTTCAAATAAAGAACAAATAGATAATAAAATTCACCCCAGGGTAAGTTTAAATTTAGCCAATATGTATTTAGCTGAAAACCAAGATAAGGCCATAGTAGAGTATGAAAAACTTATTGAAGTAATACCGACCAACGTTGTGGTATTAAATAACCTGTCATGGCTTTATATGGAGAAGGGGCAATTTTTCCAAGCGTTAAAGTATTCTAAGCAGGCTTATGATCTAAATGGTGAAATCCCCAATGTTGTTGATACCTATGCTCAAGCCTTATTGAAATCAGATAAGAAGTCAGAAGCATTAGTGAAAGCTAAAGAAGCCTATGAGTTATCGAAAGGGAAAAACATTGATATCGCTTTAAACTATGCTGAAATTCTATTAGCCAATAATAATACAGCTGAGGCTCAACGTATATTGAGCGAAATAAAAGGAGGTTCAGCAGAACAGGTAGAGAAAAAAAGTAAACTGTCTAATTAGGTTTATATAATTAAATTTTAGTCATAAAAAAACAGCCACCACTGTGGCTATTTTTTGTTAGTTAGATGATCAATTTTAGAATTGGCTACGAATATCTTTTTGTATCTCTTTGTACAAGCTTTTGAAACCACTTGTTAAGTTATCTAAAAATATTTCCGCGTTAATATAATAAGGTGCGCGTAAACCGTGATATTCAATAGGTTCACCTATTTGTACAAATTTAATACCAACGAATTTCATACTACGAGCCAAGCGTGGCTCCATCATTACAAAAGCGTGCTTTATACCTTTATCGATAGCTAACGTTCCAGCCACCATATATAAGCCGATAGCAATAAAGGGGAAACAACGTAGTTCTGATTCAGAATAAGTACTTTCACTGATTGCACCGATTGCAGAGCCTTTGAAGCGATCTGATTTACGACGTCTGAAATCAGCTTTCACCGCTAATCGAGAAAACTCTCCAATTTCTGCACGATTGAAATTTTTAGGATCATAGGTTTTGTCTTGAATGGCATCGTAGCAAAATTTTTCTATTGGCAATAACTCTTCATCACAACTTGAACGAACAATACGTACACAGCTCGTGTAATTGTTTGTAGGTTTGTGTTTTATTAAAGCAAATATAGAATGTGGATCAAACTCATCCATTTCCATACCATCATCTTTTTGATTTTCGAAGGCTAACTCTTCACAGTAAACATTGTGTCGAATTTTAAATACTTCATCACGAAGAACATCTGTAGAGGCATATTGTGGTTTAAGAAACTGAGTAAAATGCTCAGCTATATTTCCGGCATCATGATTTACCTTCAACGAAGCAACTTTTTTTGCAACATCACCAATAATAGGAGAATTTAATATTAATTTACCAAAACTCATTTGCTCATCCATTTGTCATCATCTAAATTCGTGATGAGAATAATTTCCTCACGATAGATACTATTAATAATAACCTAATATAAAATAATTATTACTAATATTTGAAAAAACTTATTTTTTACCTAATTTTATCGGTAATACATGCTCTGCAGTTTCAAAACCAATATCAAATAAAGCAAGTTTTTGCTCTTGTGTCATCGAAAAATCAACAGCAGAATAATTGCCAATATTAACCACTACGGTGTTATGCCAAAAGGCATCATTAATATATTCTCGAGATATAGTCGTCATAAACGTGCGAACTAGAAGCGTTAGGTATTTATAAATAGGGAACCAACCTTTAATTTTAACTTCATTCGTTTCATGGTCACCTTTAAGACGAAAACAAAGAACAGGCGTGCCATCTTTAGCCCAGTCACGGTGAACTGCATCTTCAGATAAAATACTACCATCAACCATTACATGGTTACCAAACGATTTGAAACTAAAAACTAAAGGAATTGACATTGAAAACCTTACCGCGAGAGATACTTTTACGTCAGGCGTATTTTCTTTATCAAAAATGACCGGAGAACCATTAGCAACATCGGTAGCAACAATATGTAAATCATAATCTAACTCTGCAAAGGTTTTTCCACCGAGTAAATCATCCATCCATTTTTCAAAGCGGTCACCTGAACTTAATCCGCCATTTCGAATAAGTTTCAACAATGAAAATTCTCGAAATTCATTATAGTTAGTATTTAACGCTATCTCTTTAATTTCAGCAGGGCTCATGCCAGCAGCAAATAAGCTACTAACAATACTGCCTCCTGAAACACCTACTATGTGATTAAAGTCGACATCAAAATCTTCTAATGCATGTAAAATTCCCACGTGAGCAGGTAAACGTGTACCGCCTCCTGCAAATATAGGAACGACTGTTTTTTTTGTCATACTTTTGTTTGGCCTTAAATGGGAATTACTGCTCGCCGGAATATAAGAATATTATTCTGATACTTTTAATTATGAGCAATGATAGCTGTTTTTGCGAGTAAAACGCAGTAAACTTATTAATATAGATGAACTTTATTTGGACGGAGTGTTAAATGCGTTATGTGAAAATAGCTTTAAGTACATACTTTATTTTATATACAGGATTAGCGCTTGCTGATTTAGCTGACACCGTTGAAAAAATAAAACCATCGGTTGTGGGTATCGGTGTTCACACACCTTCAGGTAGGCAAAAAAACAACTTGAATGGTAGCGGATTTGTTATTGGTAATGGTCAATATGTAGTGACAAATCATCACGTTTTACCTAAAGAGCTTGATAGTAACCTTTTACAAAAAATGGCCATTTTCACAGGCTCAGGAAAAAATGCAAAAGTACGTATGGCTGATGTTATTGCCAGCTCCCAGCTGCATGATATTGCCGTGCTGAAAATTCATGGAGCTCCGCTGCCTGCAGTGAAACTTGCGGATAAAGACTTTAGACGAGAAGGAAACTATGTTGCCTTTACCGGTTTTCCTATTGGTGCTGTTTTAGGGCTATACCCTGTTACGCATCGAGGTATTATTGCCAGTATTACACCAACGATTATCCCTGTGGATAGTGCTCAACAAATTAGCATTAAAATGCTTAAAATGTTGCGTAATCCTTATTTGGTTTATCAGCTTGATGCTACCGCTTATCCCGGGAATAGTGGCAGTGCTTTATACGATGTTGATACAGGAGAAGTGATTGGTATTATTAATAAAGTCTTTGTACAAGAGTCTAAAGAGGCCGTGATCAGTAAGCCAAGTGGTATTACCTATGCTATTCCCGTTAAATATTTATTAGCGTTATTGAAAAAACATAAAATTGACTACCTAAAGACGAATTAGATATCAATTAATCTTCACTTATTACGGGAAGTTCGTGGGTGTTGTTAGATGCGCTAATTAATGTTGATATGGGCACTAGGTCAATGTCCAGCTCAGCTAGTAAAGGGATTAGACGGTTTAAAGCTAGGATTGTTTCTGGATGAGGGTGGGCAATAGCCACTGCTGATTTAAACTGTTGAGCATGATCGATAAGTTGCATGAACTGTTTATCAATATATTCACGCGTTAATTCATTGTCTAAAAATATTTGTCTATGCGCTGTGGGTACACCTAATTGAAGCGCAATTTTCTCTGCTTTCGTTTTATTTGTAGTGACACTGTCAATAAAAATCAAATTTCGTTCTTTTAAAAAGCGCATCGTCCACATCATTGGGGTATAAAGTTTTGTGAGCTTGCTGCCCATGTGGTTATTCATGCCAATAGCAAAAGGGATTTCTGCAAAGGCAAGCGAAAGTTCATGACGAATTGATTGTTCATTCATTTGAATTGTTAATGCGCCTGGACCTAGTTTTTTACCATTCTCGGCTTCCATAGGTATGTGTAAAATAACGTCGTTCTTTTTACTGTAGGCTTGTAGGGCTAATGTCTTTCCGTAAGGCGTATGAGGAAGAATAGCGAAGGTTATTGCCCCAGGTAAAGTGAGGGCTGCAGCATCACTTTGTCGATAACCAATATCATCTATTATAATGGCAACTTGAGCGCTTTTAGCGACAGCTGATGATGTAGCGCTTATAAACATAAGTAAAATAAAGAAGCGTGTAAATAAATTCAAAAGAGCTCGTCATTCTTAAAATCAATTAATATTGATTCAGGTTATCAGGTGAAAAATATTAAATCGAGTAGAAGTGGTGAATTACTTTTTCTCTTTGGCTTATTTAAACCAAGGTTTAGGGTTTATAGCTTGACCATCTCTGCGAATTTCAAAATATAATCCAGATTTACTTTGGCCACCACTTTGCCCTACAAGTGCAATAGGTTCACCCGTTTCAACACGGTCGCCCACTGTTTTTAATAAAGCTTGATTATGACCATACAAGCTCATGTACCCTTCACCATGGTCTAATACTGTGACTAAACCATAACCTTTCAACCAATCAGAAAATAAAACGGTACCGTTATGAATGGCTTTCACTTGTTTGCCAACAGGTGCCGCCAATAGAATGCCTTTCCACTTCAAGTAACCTTGTTTACGAGAGCCAAAGCTGTGGCTAACTTTCCCTTTAATAGGCCAAGCAAGTTTCCTTTTTAATTTTTTTAAACCCACTAATTCAGCACTTTGTTGTGACAAAGCAACAATACGCTGTAAAGCGACCACTAAATTTTCTTCTTCAGCCACTAATTTGGCTAGTAGTTGCTTACTATTAAGGAGTTCTTTACTTAATGCTCTGATGGTTTTTGTACGTGCTTGCTTACTTTGTTGAAAAGTGAGTTTTTGCTCAGCTTGTTCTTGCTTTAGTATGCTAAGTTTTTTAGCTTGTTCTTGATGTTTTGTAGTGACGGCAAGTAAATCACTTAATACGATTTGGAATTGATCAATCTCTTTAGTGCGAGCATCGTTCAAATATTTATAATAAGTTACGGTTCGCTCTACGCTAGAGGGGCTCTTTTGATTAAGTAATAATTTAATATAGTCGTGATGACCTGATGTATAAGCAGCTCTTAATTGTTGTGCTAATACTAATTCTTGTTGTTTCTTTTTGTTAGTTAACGATATTTTTTTTTGTGCAAGGTTTTTTAATGTCTGTTGCGTTTTTTGAAGATCTTGCTGAGTATTAATGAGCGTTTTTACAATTTTTGCAATGGATATATCGTCAATTCTTAATTTTTTTTCTAAGGATGAACGCTGATTACTTGTTTGTTTGATAGACTTTTGTTGTTGAGAAATCTGCTGTTGAACTTTGGATAGTGCTTGATTAGCTTTTTTCTTGTTACTATCATTCTCAGAAGATTGTTCAGCAAAACTCACCGACATCAATATGCAGCAAAAGCTACATAGTGATGCAAATAATAATATTTTTTTCACGGTAATTCTTATCATATTAATTATTAAATAAACTTCATCAATGAACTACCTGTCATTTCTTCAGGTTGCTCCATGCCCATTAGTTGCAAGAGAGTAGGAGCAATATCACTTAATGCGCCACTTTCTGCGGGTTGAGCATTTCGGCCTATGTAAATTAACGGTACAGGTTCGCAGGTATGTGCGGTATGTGCTTGGCCTGAGCTGTTATCAAGCATTTGTTCTGCATTGCCATGATCGGCAGTAATTAAACATTCACCGTTAACTTTTTCTAAAGCAGCAACGACTCTACCAACACTGGTATCAACAGCTTCACAAGCAGTTACAGCAGCGTCAAATTTACCCGTATGTCCAACCATATCACCATTCGGATAATTACAAACAATTAAGTCATATTCACCGCTTTCAATCGCGGCTACTAAGTTATCAGTTAATAAAGCTGAATTCATTTCTGGTTGTAAGTCGTAAGTGGCTACTTGTGGAGATGGTACTAAAATACGTTTTTCACCCGTAAATTCATTTTCTCTACCACCACTGAAAAAGAAGGTAACGTGTGCATACTTTTCTGTTTCTGATATACGTAGTTGAGTTTTATTGTTTTTTTCTAACCACTCGCCGAGTACGTTTTCAAGTGGTACTTTAGGAAAAGCGATATTAGCTTTTATGTCGTTTGCATATTCAGTGAGCATTACAAAGTCAGAAATAGCAGCAACTTTCTTACGTTGAAAGCCTGAAAAATCTTTTTCAGTAAAACAACGCGTAAATTGACGGGCGCGGTCGGCTCTAAAATTCATAAATATTAATGCGTCGCCGTCATTAATTTCAATGGTATTGCCACTGGCGTCTACTATTGCAGACGCGCCAACGAATTCGTCATTTTCATCACGAGCGTAAGCCGCTGCTAATGCGTCTGTTGCGCTTGAATATGTATGTTGTGCTTCACCACTAACCATTAAGTTATAAGCTAATTCAACACGATCCCAACGCTGGTCTCGGTCCATTGCGTAATAACGACCTATTACAGACGCTATTTGCCCACATCCTAGTTGATTAAACTTTTCTTGAGCTTTGATTAATGATGCTTCAGCACTGCGTGGTGGAGTATCTCGACCATCTAAGAATGCATGTAAATAAATTTTATTTGCACCTTTTTCTTTAGCGAGTTCAAGCATTGAAAATATGTGTTCTTCATGACTATGAACACCACCGGGTGATAATAAGCCAAAAACATGTATCGCTTTATCGTGCTTTATCGCTTCAGAAACTGCATTGTTCAATGCTTTGTTGTCGTTAAATTCTTTATCTTTAATCGATTTTGTTATACGCGTGAAGTCTTGGTAAACAATACGTCCAGCACCTAAATTAACATGGCCAACTTCTGAATTACCCATTTGACCGTCAGGTAAACCTACTGCCATGCCTGATGTGCCGATTAACATATTTGGATAACGAGCGTTTAAGTCGTCAAGTACAGGGGTTTTTGCATGAAAAATAGCGTTAGATTCTGGTGATTCTCTGTATCCCCAACCATCTAAAATAAGTAATACAGTAGGTTTTTTATTTGGCATTATATTTTCCATAATGTTGAAATTGTCTAATTATTTGGCAGTATACCAAGGCAAAACAAGAATTGCTTGTGTGCTGATAGACAAAACATTTCAAACGAATTCTGTTCTTTTATACGTTATAACTCAGTTGTTTCAACAAAATAAATATTTTCATTGATTTTATCGCATATCAAGAAAAGTTCTTTTTGGGTTTTCTTGGTAATTCTGTATACTGTCGGCAACTTTTTATTCAAACAATATTTATTATTTATATGGATCAATTAATTATTTTTACTGGTAACCATCCACTGTTAAGTGCTGCTTGGGCTGCTATCGTTGTTATGATTATTGTTACGACTATTCGTATTCAAATGTCACCGATTAAACAAATATCGACACAAGAACTTACTTTTTTAGTCAATCGTCAAGAAGGTGTTGTTGTCGATATTCGTACAGAAAAAGAGTTTAAAGCGAGTCGTATTATCGATTCTAAAAATTTAGTTAAAGAAAAAGTATCAAATAATGATTTTGCTACCCTTGAAAACTATAAAGATAAACCCATCATAGTTGTATGTACCGCAGGAATTACTGCTACAACGGTAGCTAATCAACTGCTTAAAGCAGGCTTTACGAAAGTTAGTTTGTTGAAAGGTGGTCTGAATGCTTGGACAGGTGCCGGTTTACCGCTTGTTAAAAAATAAACATGATTGACTTATAAAGGCTTGATATGACCGTTGATATTTATACGAAAGCGACTTGTTTTTATTGCATGCGAGCAAAGGCTTTGCTTGATGAAAAGCAAGTAAGCTTTAATGAAATTAAAATCGACAATGATAATGATTTACGCAATGAGATGATCAAACGTAGTGGCGGTGTAACCGTTCCTCAGATCTTTATTGGTGATGAATATGTAGGTGGCTGCGATGACTTATTCGCACTACATGCAGCAAATAAATTAGATGAACTTTTAGCAAAAGATTAAAAGACATCATTAAATAAAATAGCAAATACAATAGGAAAAGAAACATGTCTGATGAAAACCAAAACAGCGCTGATGCAACACAAGCGACTACTGAGCAAGCAACACCACAATTTTCTATTCAACGTATTTATACAAAAGACATTTCTTTTGAAACACCAAATTCTCCAGCTATTTTTCAAAAAGACTGGAAGCCTGAAGTTCAATTAGATTTAGATACTAAATCAAACAAGTTAGCTGAAGATACCTATGAAGTAATACTTTCAGTCACAGTTACTGCGACTGTTGAAGGTCAAACGGCATTTCTAGCTGAAGTTCAACAAGCGGGTATTTTCTCTATCGGTAATTTAGCTGAAGCGCAACTTGCTCATACTATTGGTGCATTTTGTCCAACGACTTTATTCCCATACGCTCGTGAATCAGTTGCGAACTTAGTGAGCCGTGGTTCATTCCCACAAATTAATTTAGCACCAGTAAACTTTGAAGCTTTATTTGCTTCTTATGTTCAACAACGTGCTGCTCAAGCGCAAGCTGCTGCACCTGCGAGCGCTGAAACTCACTAATCGACAGTTTTACTTTAACGTAAGTCAACGATTAGTAACAATAAAATGGAATTGATGATATGTCGGAATTAACGGCAAAAATCACGGTTTTGGGGGCAGGGTCTTATGGCTCTGCCCTTGCTATTTGTTTAGCTAGAAATAGTCACAGCACCGTATTATGGGGGCGAGACCCTCAACATGTTGAGAAGATGCAAGCGTCTCACTCGAATGAAAAATACTTACCGGGTAGTCAATTCCCACCATCATTAACAATAACTAATGATCTTGAGAGCGCCGTTAAAGCGAGCGAGAATATATTGGTTGTTGTACCTAGTCATGCTTTTGGCGAAATGCTCAGTCAAATCAAGCCCTACTTATTGCCTCATGCGAAAATAGTGTGGGCGACAAAAGGTTTAGATCATAAGTCGGGTAGATTATTGCAAGATGTAGCTCGGGATATTCTAGGTAATGATATTTCATTAGCCGTATTATCTGGACCTACTTTCGCTAAAGAAATGGCTGCGGGCTTACCAACTGCAATTTCTTTATCATCAACCGATGATGCTTTTGTTAGTGATATTTCTGACTTACTGCATTGCGAAAAAACCTTTCGTGTTTATGCAAATAAAGATTTCATTGGCGTACAACTCGGTGGTGCAGTTAAAAATGTTATTGCTATTGGTGCAGGTATGGCTGATGGCATTGGTTTTGGTGCCAATGCGCGTACTGCTTTAATAACCCGTGGTTTAGTTGAAATGACACGTTTGGGTTGTGCATTAAATGCAGAGGCAAGTACCTTTATGGGGATGGCAGGTTTAGGTGATTTAGTACTTACCTGTACTGATAACCAATCACGTAACCGTCGATTTGGTTTAGCGTTAGGTAATGGTGCTGAAGTTGAACAAGCGATGACCGATATTGGCCAAGTCGTTGAAGGTTACCGAAATACTAAAGAAGTCTACATGCTGGCACAACGTATGGGCGTAGAAATGCCAATTGTTGAGCAAGTATACCAAGTACTATATTGCGGTAAATCAGCAAGGTTAGCCGCTGCTGATTTACTTTCTCGAGACCGTACTGTCGAATAATTTTACACGCCGTAAATAAAGCTCTTTTTAAGTGAATAGAATTTCGCTTAAACGGAGCCTTCAAATCCCATTTGTCGCCAAGCTTCAAAAATAATCACCGCCGTTGCGTTAGATAAATTCATACTCCGACTGTCTTCCAACATGGGTATACGAATTTTATCTTGGTCAGGTATTTGCTGCCTTACTTCTTCTGGCAATCCGCTTGTTTCTGAGCCAAATAGTAAATAATCTCCTTTCACAAAAGACACATCGCCATAGTAATTTGTTGTTTTGGTGGTTATCGCTAGAACACGGTTTGGCTGTTCATTTTCAATAAAGGCTTCATAATTTTTATGGCGCTTGATTGCTGCAAATTCATGGTAGTCTAGACCTGCTCGTCGAAGCTTTTTATCGTCTAGGTCAAAACCAAAGGGTTCAATAAGATGTAACCTAAAGCCTGTATTAGCACAAAGGCGAATAATATTGCCAGTATTTGGTGGAATTTGAGGTTGAAATAAAACAACGTCTAACATAAAGATTATACTTAAATTCGAAGATGATAAGGTATTGTATCATCTTCAGAGAATAGCGATATCCCTTCTATCATTTGTTGTATGCCATGGAAAAGTAAGAATATGAGTGATGATTTACCTAAAAAAGATGACTACAGCTTCTGGGTCAGAGTTGCTGCTTTTGCTGCCACAGGTACCGCCTTATTACTCGTTGTGCTGAAACTTTATGCTTGGATGGCAACGGACGCCAGTTCCATGCTGGCATCTGCGACAGATTCCATGTTAGATTTATTTGCTTCATTAATGAATGTTGTGATTATTCACTATGCGTTGGCCCCTGCCGACAATAATCATAAATTTGGTCATGGCAAAGCAGAAAGCTTAGCAGGTTTAGTACAAGCAGCCTTCGTCACAGGTTCTGCATTATTATTAGTTTTTCATGGTATTGACCGAACACTAAATCCTCAGCTTGTGCTGAAAACAGACATTGGTATTGTTATTACCATTATCGCTATAGTCATGACATTATTATTAGTTGTACTGCAACGCTTTGTTATTACAAAAACTAAGTCAGTGGCAATCAGTGCGGATGCCTTACATTATCAATCGGATTTATTATTAAATCTTGGCGTATTAGCTGCCTTAATTTTAAGTAGTGGCTATTCACAGTATGCCGATGGTTTATTTACTTGTGCTGTGGGTGTGTTTTTATTGAGTGGCGCTTTAAAGATCATTTATTTGAGCGTTCATAACTTAATGGATCATGAATTATCAGATGATGAACTTACCGAAATAACCGCTATAGTAGTTGCTCATGAATCAGCATTAGGTATACATGAGCTAAGAACTCGTCAATCTGGTCCTCAACGTTTTATTCAATTCCATTTAGAGCTTGATGACAGGCTATCTTTGCTTGAAGCACACAGTATAGGTGAAAGTATAGAAAAACAAATTGAAGCGCAGTTTTCACCCTGTGAGGTGTTTATTCATCATGATCCTAGCTCTGTTGTACAAGAAGAGCTGTCAAACAAAAAAAACTAAGCTGAATATGTACTAAACCAATCAAGTGCTTTTTTTATTGCGGGTGAACGGTATTGGTCTTTTTCAAACATAAGTTCATGCAAAGCATTATTGATTGTAAAGGGTTTATCTTCTGGACAATAGGTTGAATTTTTTTTATGTAATTGCTGACAGAATGCATTTTGTGCTTCATTGGATACAATCGTATCACTGCCAGACTGCATGACTAAAATGGGTGTAATAAGTTTATCCAAATTTGCAAAAATATTGCTATTCGCAATGATTGCTTCTTTTAGCCAGTGAGTTGTTACGCCCCCCAACTGAATTGCTTTATTTTTATTATAGATATCAACAAAAATTTGATAACGAACTTCTGATTGACAGAGTTCATTTTCAGCAAAAGTGACATTCTTAAAACCTGTTTGGCCCATAAAATAATTAGCTTCCTTACTAAACCATGCGTTGAACTTATCACCCATGTAAATAATAGCCTTTCCTAGCCAATTAGGAATATTGCCATTATTAACGGCGATCATTGGCGAAGTTAAAACGGCAGATTTAACCAAGGTAGGATATAGCTGCATCATTCGAACAGCAATGGCACCGCCCATTGAATGTGCTAATAAATGGGGTTTGGATAAGAGTATGTCGGTTGAATCATCATGGGGGGATTTTACAACTATGTCTTCAATAAATTGTTTCAAATCATGCGCGTAATCATCGAAGTTTGTTACATATCCTTTCTGTTTATCCTCTAACAACCGCTGTGATAAACCTTGGCCTCGATGATCAATAATAAAGACATTATAGCCTTGATGGTACATATCAAATGCGAGTTCTTGATATTTTAAATAACTTTCCGTTCTTCCTGTTACCAGCACAATTGACTCTTGAACTTCATCATGAATGAATGTCGCGTAATTTATTCTTATTTGATCAATGCCACTAAACGAAGAAAAAACACCTTCTTGCCAAAAAGCATTGATTTCTAATGATAAACGAGCCGTTAGCTCTTCTTCTTTAGAGTATTCATTAAGATTCATGTGCGAAAAAGTCATATTATTAATCCTGAAATGAACAAAACGTTAAAATAATAACTTTAATCTTATGTTCACAAATGGTTTATTCGTTGTTGGGGCCTATAGGTAATGTAATTGTTACCGATAAGCCTCCATCTTCTTTGTTCTTTGCTTTTATTTGACCATTATGCGCCAATACGGCTTGCTGTGCTATGGCTAAGCCCAAGCCTGTTCCTCCACTGTTTCTATCTCGTGCTTCATCTACACGGTAGAATGGCTGGAAAAGCTTTTCTATTGTGCTTTCAGGCACTCCGCTGCCGTTATCACTAATAACAATATTAAGGCTATCCTGTTGATTGTGAATAAGACGATACATCGAAATAACAACTTCACTGCTTTTTGGCGTATATTTGATAGCGTTAATAATGACATTGCTGAAAGCACTGCTTAATAAGTTTTGGTCAGCGAGGAGATTAAGTGAGAAAAAATCATTGGTCGTAATTAGAATGCTTTTTTCGTCTGCAAGATATTGGCAATCTTGACAAATATCCGCTAATAAGGCGTCAAGACAAACGGTTTGAAAATTAATTTTCTGAAAGGTATTTTCTAATTGAGAAAGAGAAAGTACATCACTGATCATTTCATCTAAACGGGTGACTTCTAATTCACAACGGGCAAGATGTTTCTGTTGTAGTTCAGGGTTATTTATCGATTGTTGAGCCAAGCCAACAGCAAGTTGTAAGCGAGTCATTGGTGACCGTAATTCATGGGATACATCAGCTAATAAGCGTTGATTTGCCGTGAGATTATGGGAGAGTTTATCAGCCATGGTATTAAAACTTGCAGCTAATGACCCTAGCTCATCTTTTCTTTTATGTGCATTATCTATACGAGTATCAAGTTTTCCGTTACCTATTTCAGTTGCCGCACGTTCTATTGCAAGTATTGGTTTACTCAATGCTCTTGCCATTAACCAAGCCAGTAAAGAGCTTACAAAAATCGGAATAGCAAGTTTTAACCAATTTGGTAGTTGCATAATAAAAGAATCAAAATGTCGAGATTTATCTCGGGAAGCTAAATACAGTTGAACGTTCCTACCCTCTAATGTGATTTCTTTAGGACCTGTTATACGGGCTTGAGAGAATTGAACACTCGTAATTGTAGAAAAGCTGTTTATTTCTAAATAATTGGTCGGATCTCTTAAAAAACGCTTCTTAGTCGAAGTTACTTGGCCATTTTCGATATCTTTTATAATAAGTTCTTCATGTGGAGCTTTACGTCGATGCTGGAAGATATCTGTAGGTGAAGTATTCTCTCTATCAAAACGTTTCGCTAGGCGATTCAATTTTTGTTGATCACCATGATGCGCCGGTATAACGATACTCGACTGAGCTATTTGGGCAGAAATGAAGCGAGTCACAATTATGGTAGTTAATGCGAAAAGCCAAAAAGATAAAAATATTTTAAAACCAATAGAAGAGAATGAGCGGCTAATTTTATTAATCATTATCGTTTAGCCCATCTGTCTCTCCAGTGAGAAAGATATAACCCGCTCCGCGAATAGTTTTTAATTTATCACTGGGAGAAAACTCAAGAAGTTTTCGGCGAATATTACTGATATGCATATCTATACTTCGGTCAAAGGCGCTGAGTTTTCGTTTTAGAATTTGTTCTGAAATTAAATTCTTACTAACGATTTGACTGGCATTATTCATCAATAAATCCAATATTTGGAATTCGGTTCCTGTTAGTTCGACACGTTGTTGATGACAGAATACTTGGCGAGTAGCGTGATCAAGTATCACTGCATTTATTTGCTGATTATCAATAGAATTTTCATTGGTTTTTACAATCTTAATTCTTCTAAGAATTGCGTTGATACGTGCTAGTAATTCACGATGTTGAAAAGGTTTTGCTAAATAATCATCAGCGCCAAGCTCTAATCCTCGAACTCTATCGTCATTATCACCTTTAGCCGTTAACATCAGAATAGGGATGCTGTGTTGACCACCTAATGCTTTTAATACTTCAAAGCCATTAAGTTTTGGCATCATTACATCGAGCAAAATTAATGAGAAAGATGCATCATAAGCGCGTGCTAAGCCAGCGACACCATCATGACATGCTTCAAGTTCAAAGCCTTCATATGATAAATATTCAGTCAATAGTTCAGTGAGTTCTTTATCGTCATCTATGATCAATATTTTTTGTTTAGTCATAATTTTTCAATCATCTTACTTAATGCGCATTATATTACTGAGACAATATTAACTTAACTTGTAGTGGAAAACCCACTTTGTAAGCACCTTTACATAAACTTTACACTGCCTTGCGTTTCTTTGCATTGTAGAGTTTATAGTTGTTCTGTATTCAACAAAGAGGGTTACCCGATGAAAAATAAACTATCAGTACTTTTAATAAGTTCAGTATTAGCCATGTCATTAACGAGCGCTTCTGCTTCGGCATTTA
>CAJWBY010000102.1 GCA_913020705.1 uncultured Colwellia sp. | reverse complement strand
ATTAAAGAGTTCGGGGCTGATGTTGTTAAATCTCTAACGGGGTCGGATTGTGATAGAGATGGTGTTATGGATGACAATGCAACGTGTAATGCAATTTATTATAAGCTTTGGATGGCATACGAGCGTTAATTTTTAGTCAAATAATAAGCTGATGTAGTATCAACATAACAATTAAATAAAGGCAAAACGAGTAAATGTTAAAAAACCGAAATCAGCTGAATAATCAGTATAACGAACAAGGCTATTTTGTTATTAGAGATTATTTCAATGCTGCTGAAATGTCCTCTTTGAGGAAAGTTGTATTGAAGTTTCACGAATTATGGAAAAAAGATCATGCCATATTCTATAAAGAGGAAGCATTCAACTCTTCTTTAATTACTGGAAGTCAGTATCTAGCGTTTGACGATAGAGTGAAGCTTTTTAACTTTATCAGTTCAAAAAAAATAATGGATGCTGTCGAAACTGTTATAACAGCCAATCCAGCATTTATGAATACCCAGTTATTTTTTAATCCTGTTAATCCAGATCAAAAAGATTTTTGGCATCGAGATTGTCAATATGATCATGAAGTAGAAGAACAAAAAAAAGCGATTCAAGAGACTCAAGTTGTACATCTGCGCGTGCCTTTATTTGACGAACTTGGCATGGAATTAGTACCGGGAACACATAAGCGATGGGATAATGAAGAAGAGTTTGATGTGCGACAAGAAGAGAAGGGCAGATTAAGTAGTGAAAACCTTTCTACGGGTAAGGCAATAAAGTTAGCAGCAGGGGACTTGTTAGTTTTTTCAGCAGATATGATACATCGTGGCCTATACGGCATGGATAGATTAGCATTGGATATTTTAGTTTTTGATCCTGCTGGAGATTTTGTTGACTACGTTGATGACGACTGTTTACCTGAGCTTTTAATGATGGATAAAATTGATGACCCAAGGTTATTTATAAATATTCTTAATTTAAAATCGATGAAGGGTATAAAATAAAGATAAATGAATCACAAATTATCTAGACCCTGCTCAATATAATATTATATTTGAAATCCGCCCAATGATTGTTGAGCGGGATTCATCGGATTTAGTTAATCACTTTTTACTGGTTCATCCCAAGGAAGATGGTGCTCAGCTAATACAACTAAATTTTCACTATTAATTAAGCGATGTGAAGCTGTGTATCCCAATATGTTTTTAACGGTTTCATCTGGACGACTTGAAATTATTGCGGTTTCATCTGATGAAAAATTACATAAACCTCGCGCTATTTCCTCACCTTTTTCATCATAAACATGAAGTACGTCGGCACGTTCAAAACTTCCGTGCATTGAAATAACATCATGACACGAAAATCCTTGATCTCCACCATACAAAGAGTCAGCCATTTCCTGTTTTATTACTAGACTTCCAGCCATTTGTAGACGATCGGTCAACCATATATTCCATGCAGATGAAGGCGATGAGTGGGCAATACACTTAGTATGCTTGCGTTCACCACGAAGAACTGCAGTGACGGGATATTCCATAGTACCTCTAGAGATTATGGTAGTACAGCCAGCATTCTGTGCCATATTAGCCGCTTGCAATTTAGTAAACATTCCCCCCGTACCCAAAGAACTTGTGCCACTTGCCGCTTCCATATAACTACTTACATCTTCAATAGATTCTACAAAAATAGCACCTTCTTCTGAAGGGGCTCGATCGTAAACGCCATCAATACAAGTCAATATAAATAAATATTCTGCACCGATCATTTGAGCAACTTTAGCCCCGAGTCTATCGTTGTCACCCACGCGGATCTCTTCAGTGGTAACCGTATCGTTTTCATTGACGATAGGCATTACGCCTTGTTTAATCAAGCGATGAACTGTATTTTTGATATTAAGAAATCGGCGTCTACTTTCGAGATCATCTAAGGTAACTAATACCTGAGCAATGTCAAAACCATATTCCAATGCAATTTGCTTGTAAGCATGCATTAATATTGGTTGCCCACAAGCGGCTGCCGCTTGTTTATCTTGAACACTGGCATTTTCAACGGTGCAACCAACAGAGTTGAGCCCTAATGCTACGGATCCTGATGACGTGAGTACAACTTCATAACCTTGATCGCGTAATGTCGAAATGTCACTAAGAAGGCCATGCATAAAGGCAAAGCTTGGAGTCAAATTCTTAACATTTGCTAAGAGGCTTGAGCCAACTTTTATGACAATACGTGGTTTGTTACGAGAAGGGGTTTCTGTTTTTGGCTGATCTAATGAGGGCAAAATTACTCCATACTTTGGTTAATTAAATTAAATAACTGAGTTGAACCATTTGCAAAGCCGGTTCACCAAATTCAGATATTTTCGTGATTTTTATTTTTTGTCTTATTTGCACTATTTTCTACCAACAAAGTTGGTAACTTGTGAATGTTCGAATTAAAAATAGGTGTAAAAAGTTGCTGAAACGTTTGTGATAAACGTTAGAAGTTGACAACAATCGACAAATGAGTGCAGGGAGCATATACTAAAATCCTTATTTTTTCAATTGAACTCAAAATCACTGCTTTGAAATACGTATTTTTGAGCTTCAACATCGTTCATCTGGCACATCTGAAAAACGATCTGCATTTAATTCAGAGTAAACAAAGTCACCAACATTTTCATGTCATTATTTATGAATGATGTGATAAATTGGATGGTTCATTATTGACTCTTCGACATTTGTAAAAAAATATACAATCAAAGGAACTCATCAATGTCTAACGACAGTAAAACTATTAATATCGAAACTATGATTGAAACGCTTGGGAAACAAGCCAAAGCCGCCGCTAAATCTCTTGCGTGCGCAACGACTGAACAAAAAAATAAAGCATTAACTGTTGCTGCAAATGCTTTACGTCAGAATATGCCCGCACTTCTAGAAGCCAATGCAAAAGATGTGCTGAGCGTAAAACAGGCAGGTAAAGCAGATTCATTTATTGATCGGCTTGAGTTAACCCCTGAAAGAATTGAAGGTATGGCTGTTGCCCTAGAAGATATTGCCAAACTTGATGATCCTGTAGGTCGTGTATTAGCAAAGTTTGATCGTCCGAACGGTCTAAAAATTACCCGAGTATCGACACCCATTGGTGTTATAGGGATGATCTATGAATCACGTCCTAACGTTGGTGCGGATGCTGGAGCATTATGTCTTAAGTCTGGTAATACAGTAATCTTGCGTGGCGGTTCTGAGAGTCTAAATTCCACGCGTATTATTGTGGAATGTATGGCAACAGGATTGCGAGCAGCTAATTTACCTGCCACTTGTATTCAGTTGGTGGATACAGATGATCGCTCAGCGGTAACTGCTTTGCTAAAGTGTGCTGATTATGTTGACCTTGTTATTCCTCGCGGTGGTCGTGGTTTAGTAGAGTTGGTAAGAAACGAAGCACAAGTGCCAACACTACTTCACCTTGATGGCAATAATCATATTTATGTAGATAAATATGCTGACTTAACAAAAGCATTAAGTATTATTAAAAATGCGAAATTACGTAGAACAGGTGTCTGTGGAGCCACCGAAAGTTTGGTAATAGATCAAGAAATAGCTACAGAATTTCTGCCGCAGTTGGTTAACACATTAGATAATTGTGAAGTTCGTGGCGATCATGCTGCTCAAGCTTGTGATTCACGTATTAACGCTGCTACTGATGATGATTGGGGTACTGAGTACCTTGATGCCATTATATCGGTCAAAGTGGTTGAAGGCTTAGAAGAAGCGCTGAACTTTATTGATACACACTCGTCTAAACATACAGATGCCATTATCACTGAGAATGACGAAACAGCTGAAATTTTTCTAAACTCTGTTGATTCGGCTATCGTTATGCACAATGCTTCAACACAGTTTGCCGACGGTGGTGAATTTGGCATGGGGGCTGAAATTGGGATTGCTACTGGAAAAATTCACGCGCGTGGACCAGTAGGTTTAGAACAACTGACTATTTTTAAATATCGTGTGGCAGGTCAGGGGCAAGTTCGCCCTTAATTTTCTTTCGTATTAAGCGGCTAACAAAAAAGGCGAACATGGAATTGTTCGCCTTTCTATTATTAAGCTCAGATTATTTCAGAATTATTAATTTTGCTTGGCTGATGTTTAATATTGGTTAATTTTAATAAGTTTCAGCAATTGCTTGTTCAACAAGTTGTGTTAACTGCGCATAGCCAAAATTTGTTAATGGTTTGCCATTCACAAAGAATTGAGGAGTAGCTCGTACTTTTAACGTTTTACCGTCTTCAACATCTTGTATTATTAATTGAATAACCTCGTTGCTACTTGCATCACGAATGAGTTTTTCATTATCTAAAGGCAAGTCTTTTAATAATGCGATAGCACTTTTAGGACGTGCAACATGGTGGCGAGTCCAACGTTGTTGATTCGCAAATAAAATATCCAGTGCTGGCCAAAATTGCCCTTGAAGGTGTGCTGCCTCAAGTATCTTTACAACTTGATCTGAGCCTTCGTGAAATGGTGCGTAACGCATCATTACTTTAACCTTTCCAGGATACTTTTTAATTAAGTCATTCACTAAAGGATAAAATACTTCGCATGTTTCGCAAGCAGGATCAAAGAACTCTACAATGGTAACTTTTGCATCTAATGAACCTTTTATTGGAGCATTTTCACGTTCTACTATTTTGAGGTTGTCTATCGAAGCATTTTCATTTTTGCTCATTTCTTCTTTTTGAAATATTGTTACTGCAGCAATAAAAGCCACAATAATGATTATGCTTACGCTAATAAAGAGTGTTTTTTTGTTCATGAGGGTTCCGATTTTTTAACAAATAATAGCAATAAACCCATGATACTAAAAGTAAGTAAAGACATCATTGGCATATTTAAAAATCCAAAAACATTTAAATGTGTTTCTGAACAAGGGATATTTTGTACACAGGGTTGTGCGTTTTTAGGAATATAACCAGCGACTAATAACACATGAAATAATGCAGTAAGCCAGCCAAATAGAACGAGTACCCCAGCATAGCGGGATATTTTTGCATCGAATGGGAATAGTGCTAAAGGTAAAATAAGCACTAAAGGGTACATTGCAATTCGTTGATACCAGCAAAGTACGCAAACAGGTAATTTCATTACTTCACTAAAAAACAAGCTCGCTATTGTGCTTATTGTTGCGAGCATCCAGATTAAAAACAATGCTAACCACTCTTTTTGTATCGTTTTCGACGTTGAACTTTGGTTCATATACTCTCTTTTAGTCTAAGGGGTATCGACTGTTATCTATGTTACGAGGTGTTATCAATGAATGATAACTTTATCGCATAAATTGTTGAATTTTTTAAAATTGAAAAGCACAGGTTAAGTTGTGTTTACATCAAGTAACGTTTGACTTTTTGTAGCGCTAAAATGGTAAAGGTTAAATTATAGATAATCGGTTAAAGGCTTATGCAATAATGAAAATACTGCTATTTAGTGGTTATTGTTGGAATTATCATTATCCTAATTAGACTGCATTGGCATATAGTAAACCTATAGTATTTGTGTCAAAATTCGTTACGTATCTTATGTTATTAAAACATGTTTTTTTACTTTAATTAAAGGAGTGCGATGTGAATGTATTAAATTATTTTAAAAGCTTTATTTCGCCCTATAAAACCTTTGAAAAAAATGCTCCTTTAGTAAGTAAAGAAAAAAAAATAGCTTTGTTTTGGAGCCCTAAAACGGGATGTACCTTTACAACTAAATGGTTTTTTTCTCAAACAGGGCATCTTGAAAGTGCACTGAAATATCATAAATTTGTACATAAATATAGAATTCAGGTTTATCAAAAATCAATAGAGCATAAAGAATCTCTGAAAGATTTAATTAGACATCCTGAGAGTTATCGAATATTAAAAATTGTACGAGATCCATACCTACGAGCGGTTAGTTCATATATACACACAAATAAAAATAGATTTTCTGATCAAGTAATATCTGATTTTCTCAAAAGGAAAGTTGATGAAACGAATAGGTTTAGTTTTTCTGAGTTTATTCATTACTTAGAAACGGTAAATATAAATGAATGTGATCCCCACTATAAAGCTCAAACACATACCTTAGAGCTACATAAAGGAATTACCCCGACCTTTACTATCAATTTGCCTAATGCTGTTGATGAATTAAGTCAATTAGAACTAAACTTAAACTTAAACCAAACTAAAATTGGTAGCTTCATTCACTCTAGTCACCATACGATAAGACAGGATAGTAATGAATTTGTTGGGACTAAAATATTCCCTATTATTGATAATGATAAATATCCAGAAGCTAATAATTTCTATAATGATAAACTAAAATTAATGGTTCATAATATATATAAAGAAGACTTTAATAGATATTCTGATTTTTTCTAAGTATGTAAAATCCCTTTCATATGGATTTAATACAATAATGGATAATGTAGATACAATGATTTTCAGTATGAAGTAATGTGCAGGTATAATTTTTTTATTTATATTGAAATAAAACTTAAGAGAATAAAGTTCATAGTAATTAATGAGTTTAATCGATAATCCTTCTTAACAGCTTGATATTTGATCACATCGTACCTACCTCATAGTAAACCCTAACAAGTAAATTCTATTATGTTACCTTACTTACTTCCCATTTTTATTGGCGTTTTACTTATTGGTTATTCTGTAGGAAAGCCTTATTGGCGGGAGTATCAGCGAGATAAAATAAGAAGCCAACCGTTTAAAAAATCATGGCGTAAAATCATTCAACAAAGAATGCCATATTTTGTACAAATGCCTACAGATCTACAATTACAGTTGAAGCAGCATATTCAAGTGTTTTTGGCTGAAAAAACGTTCGTGGGTTGTAATGGTGTTAAAATCACAGATGAAATCCGAATTACCATTGCGGCACAAGCATGTTTGTTGTTGCTTAATCGCAAAACAAACTTTTATCCTAAACTTAAAACCATACTCGTTTACCCAAGAGCTTTCATTAAAGAGCAGCAAAATATGGGAGCTGATGGTTTAAGGTATAGTCAAAAGGTAGCTCTGGCTGGTGAGTCATGGGATTTTGGAAAAGTTGTACTGTCTTGGCAAGACGCATTAGAGGGAGCGAAAATTCCTGACGATGGACATAATGTAGTTATCCATGAGTTTGCCCACCAACTAGACCAAGAAAATGGTAAAGCTAATGGGGCGCCAATACTAGATAAAGGGCAGAGCTATAAATGTTGGTCTGATGTTTTTTCTGCACAATTCGAAATACTTAAAAGGCAAGAAAAATCAGGTTCACCTTCATTATTTGATTATTATGGTGCAACAAATCCAGCTGAATTTTTTGCGGTTACCAGTGAAGTGTTTTTTGAACAAGCAAATCAGTTTCATTCTATGCATCCGAAGCTTTATCATCAGCTAAAAAACTACTACCAAGTTGATCCTGTGCATTGGCGATAAAGTGTGAAATTCTATTTGTACTATACTTTTACATTTCAAGATGAAAAACTTATCAAATGAACTAAAGCCGATTGATGTTCCAAATTTATCATCACTTTTACTAATATTTAAATAAGGCCTTATAAAATATTTAGGGCAACGTTTAGCCGCTGTAGTAACATACGCTTTTATTTAAGAATTATTGTTATTCATCATTCATCATTCATCATTCATCATTCATTATTTAAGAAATAACACTTTCCTTTAATGTATTTCATTTTCCAGAGACTTGTATATATCCCAATGCGTTTATTAAAATCAACAATTCATCCTGATATCACTGATATGTTAGCAAAAAGTTTCACCCGAAAAGCGACACGCGCAATTGTACTCAATGGTGACAATATTCTATTACTTTATACCAAACGTTATCACGATTATAGCTTACCGGGTGGCGGAATCGATGAAGGCGAAAGTAATATTAATGGCTTAATTCGAGAACTCAAAGAAGAAACTGGTGCGCATAATGTGCAAAATATTCAAGAATTCGGTTTATATGAAGAATTTAGGCCTTGGCATAAACCCGGTTTTGAACTTATGCATATGGAGTCTTACTGTTATATTTGTTCGATAGATGATGAACTGCTTGAACCTGAACTTGAATCACATGAAATTGATAACGGCATGCATCCTATTTGGATGAATATTCATGAAGCTATTCGTCACAATGAACATACAATCGAGAATAGCCAAAAAAAAGGGCTTTCTATTGAACGAGAAACTTTTTTGTTAAAACTCATTGTTAATGAACTTTTGACTAAATAAACGTGAAGAAATCAAAATGAATGATAGTAAACCCACTTTACTTCTAACTGCAGCGGTTAATCGTTTACTTCAAGATTGTGAATTGCCCGCTACTTTATCTATAGAGCAATGTGCATCGTCATTAGCCATGAGTATGACGTCTTTTCGGCGTAAACTTGCTCAAGAAGAAACCAGTTTTAAACTCATACAAAGTAAGTTTTTGAATGAGTTTTGCGTGGAAGCTTTATTAACCGAACACAGTAAAATTGATGAATTGTCAATAAAACTGGGTTATTCAGAAAGGGCAACTTTTGAACGTGCATTTCGACAGAAATTTGGTGTCACCCCGTCTCAGTTTCGTGAACTTTCTCAAGTAGGTAGTGCTGATAGTAGTTTTAAAAAGCTGACTGAAATTGCTAAGAATATGCCTCCTATGCCAGGCAGTTGTCGGGTTTTACTGGAAGAGAGAGAGCAAGGAAGTCTTGATCTTCAACGTGTTATTGACATTGTCAGTCATGATGCAATTTTTTCTGCCCGCATCATGGGGCAAGCCAGTAAAGCTATATATGGTAAAACGCCAAAAGATTTGCTTGAAGCGGTTAGTCGGAACATAGGCATTAACAGCGTTGTAAATTTCGCTATTATTTATGCAGTGAAAGATACTTTACAGCATCATGTAGAACAATTAGTCATTAATCAATACTGCGAAGCTTTTCTAATTGCCCCTAAAGTCTTTCAACAAGTACGGAAATCATTAACGTCTAAGGTTAAGTTCGATATTACTTTAACCGAGCAAGTGTTGGTTTTTGCTTTACTGGGCGTTTTGTTACTCAGCCATAAAAGTACTTATAAACATGAGCTGATGATATATTCTATGAGAGGGATTGACAATTTACATTTACTTAATCGTCAGATTCGAAAATCAATGGCTATCAGTATATTTTCATCTTCTTCACTGATGTTGTCGTTATGGCATATTGATGTCAGCTTGGTCAAACAGCTCAGTCATTTAGAAAAAGTAAGTCAATTAAAAGTTAAGGGAAGTGAACAAGATGAATTAGTATTATTTATACTTTCGTGCTTATATTTCTCAGCAGCCGGACATAAAGATTTTAGTGCATTAGAGCAGAAAGCAGAGTTACTTAATATTAGTAACTTTGATGAAATAACCGCTTTATTTAGTAAAGAGTCATAAGCTAAATAAAAAACTAACTTTCTCAGCCAAAAGTAAAAGGGGGCTTGCTAATCACTGAAAAAGTTATATAACTAAACTAAACTAAACTAAACTAATTTAAAGAAAGAGATGAGTTTTCATTGTTAAATCATTAGCTTTGTTATTTATCTTTCCACACTAAGTGTTTTCATTTCTAATGATCAAAACTTGAATCATTGATAGATTTATATTTATATTTAGATGAAGTTGATTGTGAAACTTAGTTTGGCATTCATCTTTTCGTGCCATAAGACTTCAAAACGGCTTCCTTGCCTAAATCAAAGTCAACTACAGTGTCATACTGTTAGAGAGTTCATTCCTCGAACCACTAGTAATAATTAATAAGGTATGCAGAAACTTTACACAACACGCGAATTGAATAATATGGCTAAACTGTCCAATTTTATTCGTATATTAATGATTGGATATCAATAAAATCTAAAGTCGAAAATATAGTATTGATAGTCTCTGTGGTTTCATTAAACCTCACTCAACTTTATTCAATAAAGGTTTTAAAAGCGTTAGACCCTGCTGAATTTTTTCTTCGCTTTGTGCGCTAAAGCCTAATCGAATATATTGGTCTTCATCATTTTCATGCCTTAAATGAAAAGAATTTTCGGCTAACAAAAATATTCCTTTATCGCGTGCTAATAATGATATCTTCTGTGCGTTTCTTCCTACATTTACCCATAACGCCATACCACCAGGTGGAATAGTAAACTCAATGTAATAGCCTTCACTTTTAATGCTATTTAGAGCATTAACCATACACTGACGTCGCTTTTGATAAATACGAGTCGCTTTTCTTAATTGCCGTTCAAAGGCGCCATCTTTCATCCACTTTGCAACGGCATCTTGTAGCAGTACATTCGCTTTATGATTGATGATCGTTCGATAGTTAGTGATATGTGTACATAGACTTTTATCAACGGCGATGATACCAAGACGGATCCCTGGGAACATTAACTTTGAAAAACTCGACAAATAGATGACGAGTCCTGATGGATCATTTGCTGCCATAGGGGCGAGTGGTTGACTATCGTAATGAAACTCATGGTCATAATCATCTTCGATAATAGGAATATCATACTGTTGTGCCAAACGGTAAATTTTTATACGCTCAGCAACAGGCAATGTTGTCGTAGTTGGATATTGATGAAGAGGGGTTAAATACAATAAGCGAATTTCATTTGCTTTGAACATGATTTCAAGGTGCTCAACGTCAACACCTTGCGCTGTTTGTTTTATCCCTATTAACATTGCACCTGCATTTTCAAATGCCTTCCAAGCAGGCCGATAACCTAAACTCTCAACCGCAACTTTATCACCTTGGGTCAATAGTATTTGAGCAAGGATATACAGCGCTTCTTGTGTACCGTTTACAACGATTATTTCTTTGTCGGTAATTGAACGAACTCTTCGTAAATAAGTCGCTACTTCTTGAATAAAAGGAGGAAATCCAGCATTGTCGCCATAATTTAAGTCTCTGATTGCCGGGCGGTTTAAAGCATCATTGATAAAGCTTCTAAATTCATTAAAGGGAAAAATATTAATGTCAGGATTTCCTCCTGCAAAGTTATAGGGATAGTGACTTGCTGGTCGTTGTGCCTTTGTTTCATTTGGCTTTATTATTCGCCACTTATGTTTTGTCGTTGTTGTTTTAGCAATATTTTCATTTTTTACAACGTCATAAATAGGAAGTGTCCCGGCTACTGTATAACCACGCCTTTCTCTTGTTTCAACCCAACCTTGAGCGATTAACTCATTGTAGGCAGCCATTATTGTATGACGGTTTACATCCAGTTGTTCTGCAAGTGAACGTGCTGAAGGCAACTTTTCCAAAGGTTTAACGTTACCGCTTTTGATTGCAGTTTTTATCGCGTTAGCAATATTGAGATAAAGTTTTTTCGATAAACCTACGTTCGTTAAATTCAGCACTTTCATGGTATAGGGAGTTTAATTAATCTGGTTGTTTTGTTTATACCACGATTAGGGAGAATAGAGGGTATGAATTTACATAGAGGGTACAATATGTTTGAAGAAAAAACATTAAATCAGATGACTGACAAGCCACTTAACCAAATAGTTAGCGAATCAACAACTCAACAAATTTTTTCTATGGAAAATATTCCACAGAACTTAGAACTTTCAACCGATAAAGTCATATTACGTCCTTTAAGTATTAAGCATTTAGATGCTTTTTATCAAGCAGGTTCTTATCCAAAAATTTGGCGTTGGTCATTACCTGATAAATGCACTTCAATTGAAACGACTCAATCATGGATAGAATATTCTGTAGAAATGACAAAAAAGGGCCAGCATTTTGCCTTTGCTATTTTTGACAAAGAAACTGATGAGTTTGTTGGAAGTACGCGTTTTTGTTCAATGAAATCAGAAGATAGGAGCTTAGAGATTGGTTTTACTTTTATCACACCAAAATACCAGCGCAGTTATATTAATACGCATGCAAAGTATTGTTTATTAAGGTTTGCCTTTGAGACGCTAAATGTTATTCGGGTTGAGTTTAAAACCCATGAAAAAAATGATAAATCAAGAAATGCGATAGCGAGGTTAGGGGCTAGTTTTGAAGGTGTGTTACGGAATCAACGCATTTTGTCAGATGGTACGTTCAGAAATACAGCTATTTTTTCGATTATAAATAGTGAATGGGAGAGTGTAAAAAAAGCACTCGAAGAAAGAATTACTCAAGCATTGTGAACCACATTAGGAGATAGTATGTATATACCGAAACGATTTTTGCAAGATGACATTAATAATTTAAAGGGAATGATGACCAATCACGCCTTTGCTACATTAATCAGTAAAAATGAATCCGGAATAGAGGCGAACCATATGCCTTTAATTTTAAATGAGTCTGGTCAACGAGATGTTTTACAAGGACATATTGCAAAAGCAAATCCTCTGTGGAAAAGTCTAAAAGATAAATCGGAAGTATTGATTATTTTCAATGGCCCTAATTGTTATATATCACCAAACTATTACCCGACAAAAAAAGAAAATGCCAAAGTAGTGCCTACATGGAATTACGTATCTGTTCATGTAAAAGGGATTGTTTCGTTTATACATAATGAGCAGTGGGTTTTGAAGATGCTAAATAACTTAACTGATCATTATGAAGCCACTCAACCGGTACCTTGGTCAGTAAGTGATGCACCTCAAGCATATATTGATAAAATGCTGTCGGCCATTGTTGGTTTAGAAATAGATATTCTATCAATCACAGGAAAATGGAAAGTTAGCCAAGATAAAACTGAAGTTAATCAGGAAGGTATTATTAAAGGCTTATCACAAGAAGCGGATACTAATGCACAAAATATCGCTAAGCTGGTGAATGAATATCTGGAATGAAACTAAATTATGAATGAATGTTCTCTTTTTTATAATCTACACTCAACAAATGACGATAGGTATTTTTAATGTCTCTCGTTTCAATAATTTTGCTGCGACTTCTGTAGATACTTGATAAAACTCGTTAACGTATTCTTTAGCGTTTAAATATTCCCTTATTTGCTTTTTTACTCGACAAGGATTATTACAGGCTAATGAATAAACAAGAGAATATTCACCCGGTGTTTTTTTAGAAAGTAATTTAGCGTATTTTTTAGGATCGTCAGGGGTACAACCTATTCTTATCACGTCTGAAAAAAATGAATGAGTCATAACGTACACATAGCCAGTTGAAATGGTCATATCTGATGAAATTTCCTTTTTAATCAGTAGATTTAAATAGTTTGAATAGTCTTGTTTACACATTATATATGTAAAGTGACTTTATACATTGTATCAACAGACAGGAAATACTCGTATAAATTATTTCTATCGTAAAAATCCCCCCTTAAGCAATGTGTGTTTTACACGAACATATAATTAAGGATAAACGATGCTTCATTGTTTTTATTTGACAATATATCAAGGACTAATGAATCACCTCATAGTGCTGGTGAAAAAACAACCAGAAAATTTCTTTAATAAGGTAGGGGAAATAGAGTTTTTACTGTATAATGCGCGACTTTATTTTGATGGTCTTAAATAAGTTTCTATTTTTGCTATCTTCACCATTGCTGGTTAACAATTTTAGTTAGCATTATTTAGGAATATCTCTTTGATCACTACATCTAACATTACAATGCAATTTGGCGCAGAGCCGTTATTTGAAAACATATCGGCTAAATTTGGCAACGGTCACCGTTACGGTTTGATTGGCGCAAATGGTTGTGGCAAGTCTACATTTATGAAGATACTAAGTGGCGAACTTGTTCCAAGCTCTGGTAACGTATCTGTAAGCACTGGCAATAAAGTAAGCACTTTGGGACAAGACCAATTTGCATTTGAAGAACACAATGTTATTGATACTGTGATCATGGGTGATTTGCCTTTATGGAAAGTTAAGCAAGAAAGAGATGCTATTTACGCACAAGCTGAAATGAGTGAAGCCGATGGTATGCGTGTGGGTGATCTTGAAAGTGAATTTGCTGAAATGGACGGTTACACGGCAGAAAGTCGTGCAGGTGAGATATTATTAGAAGCAGGTATTGAAGAGTCTTTTCACTTCGGTTCAATGAAGCAAGTTGCACCTGGTTGGAAATTACGTGTTCTACTTGCACAAGCCTTGTTTGCTAACCCAGATATATTATTACTCGATGAGCCTACCAACAACTTGGATATTCATACTATCAGTTGGTTAGAAAGCGAGTTAAACAAGCGCAAATGCACCATGATCATCATTTCGCATGATAGACATTTCCTTAATGCTGTTTGTACACATATGGCCGATATAGATTACGGCGAATTAAGAATATATCCAGGTAACTACGAGTTTTTCTTAGCACAATCTGCTTTACTACGTGAGCAGTTGTTATCAGGTAATGTTAAAAAGGCGGAAGAAATAGCAGAGTTACAAGACTTTGTTAACCGTTTTGGTGCGAATGCTTCAAAAGCTAAACAAGCAAGCTCTCGTGCGAAGAAAATGGATAAAATTAAACTTGATGATGTTAAATCATCGAGCCGTATTACGCCAAATATTGCCTTTGACGCGGGTAAAAAAATGCACCGTCAAGCTTTAGAACTTGAAAATTTAAGCCATGGCTTCGAAAATGAAACACTATTTGAAGAAGGTAATTTATTACTAAAAGCTGGCGAAAAGCTTGCTATCATTGGTGAGAATGGCGTTGGAAAAACGACGTTGTTACGTTGTTTAGTTGATGAGTTTTCGCCGTTAGATGGTATTGTAAAATGGTCTGAAAATGCCTCTGTTGGTTATTGCCCTCAGGATAGCGGTAAGTTTTTCCATTGTGATTTAACATTAATGGATTGGATGTCTCAGTTTCGTCGACCATGCCATAACGATTTAAGCGTTCGCGGTATGTTAGGTCGTTTACTCTTTACTGATGACGATGCGAATAAAAAAGCACGTAACTGTTCTGGTGGTGAGAAAAATCGTCTATTGTTCGGCATGTTGATGATGCAAGATATTAATGTATTAATCATGGATGAACCAACGAATCACATGGATATGGAAGCGATTGAAGCGTTAAATAATGCGCTTAAATTGTACGAAGGAACATTGATTTTTGTTAGCCATGACAGAGAGTTTGTTTCAAGTTTAGCGACACGTGTCATTGATATTAAAGATAAGAAATTAGTGAATTTCCAAGGTACACTTGACGAATATCTTGATAGCCAATTGCAAGCGCAAAAAAAAGCTTAGTCTTTTTTTAATTTAACTGAGTTAAAATTGCTTATTTTAAAGTCCAAAAGCGCCTTTATTGGCGTTTTCAAATTTCTAAATAAGCGTTTACACCACCACATATAAATAAATGAGTTAGCCCGATTTAAAATCGAGTGGGCTATACTCTACTCTTTTTGGAATATGACTCTAGCGTTATGTTCACTTCAACTACTACCCCTAGGCCTATACATGATAAATAATGATATTCTTCGTCGCATCACCACAATACTTGACTTTGATGACGCAAAAATATGCTCTGTCTTTAAATTAAATTCTTGTGACATAACAACAGAACAACTGATTTGCTTTTTTAAAGAAAAAAACGATGCTGATTACGTTGAATTACTTGATGTGGAACTTGCCAGTTTCCTGAATGGTTTAATTGTCGAAAAAAGAGGCGCGAAAGAAGGGCCACCAGCAGTAGCTGAAACTGTATTGAGTAATAATGCCATTTTTAATAAGTTGAAAATCGCTTTATCTTTGCATGCAGATGAAGTAATCGACACGCTTGAATTAGCAGAATTGAGCTTAACTAAATATGAATTAAGTGCATTTTTCAGAAACGTAAATAACAAACATTACAAAGATTGTAGCGATGAAGTTTTATCGACCTTCATTAAAGGTTTAAAGATTAAACTTCAAGGATAGTATCATGCCATTTTCGAAACTTGGATTAAGTGAACCTCTTTTAAAAGCTATTGCTGAATTAAACTACAGCGAGCCAACGGCTATTCAGAAAAAAGCTATTCCAGTTATTTTATCTGGTAAAAACTTAGTCGCAGCAGCTCAAACGGGTACAGGGAAAACAGCCAGCTTTGTTTTACCCATTCTTGAAAAACTTAATACAGATCGAAAATTACGTGGTAAACGCATAAGAGCGTTGATCCTTACACCGACACGTGAACTAGCAGTTCAAGTGGAACAGAGTATTTGTGATTATGGTAAACATTTAGAACTAAGCTCTATGGCAATGTATGGCGGCATTGAAATTGAACCTCAAAAGCAAAAGCTGATTTGGGGAGTCGATATTGTTGTTGCGACTCCGGGGCGATTACTTGATATGGCTCATCAACGTGCGTTGCATTTTGATGAACTCGAAGTGCTTGTTTTAGATGAAGCCGATAGAATGCTCGACATGGGCTTTATTGAAGATATTAATAAAATTATTGAACGTTTGCCGCTAGAACGTCAAAATTTATTATTTTCTGCAACAATTTCAGACGATGTTCGTGCGCTATCAAAAAGAACCTTTAATAATGCTACTGAAATTTCAATCGCTAATAATAGTGCATCAAAACCTAAAATTGACCAATGGTTAATAACAGTTGATAAAGGTAATAAGTCTGCGTTACTTAGTCATTTAATTAATGAAGAAAAGTGGGAACAAGCGCTCATTTTTATTGAAACAAAACATGGCGCAGCTAAGCTTGTTAGCCAATTGGAAAAACGCGGTATAAATGCCGAGTCTATTCATGGCGGTAGAACACAAGCGGTTCGAGAACACGTGCTTAATGATTTCAAAATGGGAAAAATTAAATT
>CAJWBY010000101.1 GCA_913020705.1 uncultured Colwellia sp. | reverse complement strand
ATTTAAAAGCATTGAGCGATAGGAATTCCCCATTACTTTTTAAAGAAAAAGCTTGTTAAAGGTCTCAGGGCGTAGAGAAGACCTTAGCTTTGGCTTATCTGTCGACATTTGAACCGATGAAAATCAGCCCTGTGTTAGATAATAGAACTGTTCTAAATTTCATCCAGAATCTATAAAGTCAAAAATTCTATTTTGATTAGAAAAGACCAAACAGGACATTAGATTAACATTATTTTAGGTATTAAAATTTTTATGAGTCTATAGCGCTTTTGGGCACATAGTGAGATATAACGATATAGCCATTCGTAAATATACGATTAAACGATTAATACTCAATGTTTAGTTTTGATGATTGCTAGTGAGTTTGTTTTTTTGTTTTATTGTCACAGTAATTGGTTTTGTCGTCATTTGTTTTTATGTGTAACTGCCTTAATCAATATAGTATTTATTTCTGTATGAAATAGCCCTGTTGAATTTTAACACACATGCCCTGTAGCCTTGTAAATAAGTGCCTATAGTCTTTTTTTACAAGATTTACACCTATAAGTACCTCTAATGTCAACTACAATAGGATTGATAGTCTTCATGTTGCTTCATAACTTTATGTTTAAAGTTCTTGTAAGCTAAGGTGTTACAATATAACATTTATCAATTGTTACACTATAACAATTAAGAGTATTCTAATTAAGAGGCAGCATGAGAAAATTATCGAAAATTATGAGCGCATTACTTGCTTTATCAGCAAGTAACCAATTATACGCTGAACAAATACAAGGTACTGTCATCAATGAAAATGGAGCAGCAGTAGTTGGTGCTACTGTAAAGGTGATGGGGACAACTAACGTCACAGTAACAAATGAATCTGGTGTATTTTCTTTAGAAGTTAAAGCTGGTGGTTATGAATTGCACTTGGTTGCCAAGGGTTTTGTTCATGAAAATGTAGCTGTAAATGTTTTTAAAAATAGAAATGCTCAGTTAAGCGTATCGCTTGATAAGTCAGCTATTGAAATTATTGATATTAGCGCAACACCTTTTCATAGCTCAAATATTGAATCAGCACTACCTATTACTGTGCTACATGGTGAAAGTTTGCGTATGCGCCAAGAAAATACTTTAGGCGATACCTTAAATAAAGAAATAGGTGTTCATAGTAACTTTCATGGTGGAGTAGCGAGCACACCTATTATTCGTGGGTTAGATGGCCCAAGAGTTTTAGTTACTCAAAATGGTTTAGATGCTGGTGATGCTTCACGCGTTGGTCCAGACCATGCTGTATCAACAGAAACATCTACAACAGAACGTATTGAAGTTTTACGTGGTCCTGCAACGTTGTTTTATGGTAGCGGAGCAATTGGCGGTGTTGTTAATCTTGTTGATGAAAGAATCCCTCGCTCTATAGAAACTAAAGGTGAATGGCTGGCGGAATACAATAGTAATAACGAGCAAAATTTAGTTTCGGGTTCAATAAATAGTGGTACAAATAACATTGCTGTTCATGTTGACGGATTTTATCGCGACAATGAAAATTATCAAGTACCAGAAAAGAACGGTATTAATGATATTGCTAATTCTGCTTCCGAATCGAGTGGCTTTACTTTAGGTACTAGTTATTTGCTCAATAATGGTTTTGTTGGTATTTCTTACCAAACTATAAACCAAGAGTACGGTATTCCTGGCCATAGTCATGGTGATGAAGATATCGCTGTACTAGCTGATTTGGAGCAGAAACGCTGGCAATTACTCAGTGAGTTAAGTTTTGATAATGAGGTAATAAAATCATTAAATACAAAAGTTGCCTATACCGACTATCGTCATAGCGAACTGGAAGTTGGTGTTATTGGTACAACGTTTGATAATGAAAGTGTTGAAGCAAGAGTTGAGTTATTACATCAAGACTTTGCTGATTGGCGTGGTGGTTTAAGTCTTCATTATAAACAAAGCGATTTTACAGCTGTTGGTGAAGAAGCTTTTACTCCACCGTCTGAAACAAATTCTATGGCTTTAGCTTGGATAGAAGAAAGACATTTTGGTGATGTACTTTTACAGTTAGGTGCGCGTATTGAACGAACTGAAATTACAGCAGCAAAAGTACGTTTACCTGAACTTGAACTCGTAGGAGAACATAACGGTCATGAAGATGAGGGTCATAGTGAGCATGAGCATGAGGAACATAGTGAACATGATCACGCACAAGAAGGAATAACACGTAATTTTAATGTTCAGCACGTTTTTACCCCTGCTAGTTTTTCTGCTGGTGTAGTTTGGGATTTTACTGATGGTTATAACCTAGGGCTATCATTATCACATTCTAAACGAGCACCATCAGCCTCTGAGTTATTGTCATTTGGTCCCCACATAGGTACAGGTTCATACGAAGTAGGTGCACTATTCTCGCTGTATGATGATCATGGGGGAACACCACATTTTGGTTTGACAGAGCATGAAGTTGTAATGGAAACATCCAATAATATTGACTTAAGTTTACGAAAATTTAAAGGCGATTTTGGCTTCATATTTAATGCTTTTTATAACCAAATTGACGATTACTACTATGAGAAGGCTACAAGTTTTTCTGCGGGAGATGGACATGTTCATGGAGATCATGAGCAAGATAATCATGACGAGGAGGAAGAAGCGCACACATTGCCTTTATTTATTTTTGAGGCACAAGACGTCAGATTGTATGGTTTTGAAGCACAGGCTGTTTGGCAAATCACCGATGAGTTTTCATGGCGAGTACAAGCCGATATTATTCGCGCTCGATTAGACTCAGAAGGAGAGCTCCCTCGCACCCCACCAGCAAGAATAACGAGTGAGTTTAGTTATCAAGGCGACGATATTTCTGCAAATTTATTCATCAGCAACTATTTTAAGCAAACTCATACGGCTGCATTAGAAACCTCAACTGATGGCTATGTAATGGTAGATGCAAATGTTAACTACCATTTCACTTTAGGACAGCATGACTTAGCGGTATACCTCAAAGGTAAAAACTTGACAGATGAATATGCTCAAGTGCACACCTCATTTTTAAAAGATTTAACGCCACTAGCAGGACGATCTATTGCTGTTGGTATTCGTGGCTCATTTTAATTTATCTCAAAACTAGAATATAAATCAGTTTAACAAAGGAAAATCATGAAAAAGTTTAATTTAAAAACAATAATAATAGCTTATGCCGCTACGGCTTTAGTTGGGTGTGGTGATAGTGAGACAAATATTACTGAAATTGCACCAACGCCAGCACCAATTGATGACGGACATGACCATGGCGGAGAATTAGGAAAAGGTCGTTTAGCGATAGCCGACGCAGACCAAGCGATGGTTCATTTTTTTGATTTAGAAGACAATAGCTTAGTTGAGTCAATAATCCTTACTAATCCAGCGACAGCATTGCATGCTAGCCCAAAAAATCGTTATGCGATCGCAGTACAAAAAGATGTTAATGATTATGGCAATATTGAATTTATTGATGGTGGTGTATGGCAAGAATTACATGGTGATCATTATGATCAACATGTGGATGCTCCTGTATTAACAAGCTTCAGTATGGAAGGTGCTAAACCTGCTCATTATGTTCCTCGTGGAGATAAAACAGTATTGTTTTTTGATGGTGATTCGACTACTGGCGTCAATGCCTCATTAAATGTTTTAAGCGATGAGAGTATTGCTGGCGAGAAAGTGATTGCATCGCATGACTTTAATACTTTTGTGCATGGCACAGGAGAAATTCGTGGTGAATATGTATTAACAACTTATCGTCCTGCTGAGTTAGCTGGCGATTTACCTGATCAAGTCGTTTTGTTTGAAACTCATGGTGATCACTTTCATGAAGAGCAAGTGTTTGATACTAAATGCGTTGATTTACATGGTAGTCATCAAACTGAAAACCATATAGCTTTTGCTTGTGATGATGGCATTTTAACTATTGCTCAAAACGGTTCAACTTTTACTGAAAGTAAAATTGCTTATCCAGCAGATGTACCAGAAAGTAAACGTATTTGGACCCTTAAAGCGAGTGAACATAACCCTAACTTTTTAGGTTTAACACCGCGTGGTATTTTTATTATTGACCCAGTAAGTCAAAGTATTAGTAACTTTGAACGCCCTGTTGAAGAGAATACTTATTTTCCTCGTTATGCGTTTGATGCTCATCATGAACATTTATTATTGCTTGATAAAAATGGCGCTTTAAATGCGTACAGTGCTGAACATGATTGGGAACTTGAAAAAACTATTCCTGTATTTGAAACGCTTGCTGATGACGTTAGACCATTAATTATTAGCTCAAAATCACACGAACTTGTTTATATAATTAACGGCCAAGAAGTAACAACGGTTGACTTACATGAAGGTGTAGTCGTTGGGCACTTCGACTTAGATTTCATGCCAGGTAAAGCTGCATGGCTCGGCGTTGCGAATGAAGAAGAACACGAACATTGATGATACAAATACCTATATTAGTACTAAATATAGGTAGAGGCACTTTCGTGTAACATGACGAAAAAGAATAACGAAATAACGTGACTCGCATTAAAAAAGCCTGAATAGTAATATTCAGGCTTTTTTGTATGCTGAAATTTATCGATATAGTAACCTTTGGTTTAATAAATAGTCACATTCGTTGAAACAATTACAGTAAACGATAGCACTGCTATTTTGATGAGCGAATTGAGTATAAATTTCCTATTCTGTAATTTGTGTTTATATTATTAATATCTGGATACGCCGAATAATATTTTTAACTTTTACAATGCATGGCAATGCAATTTTCGCTATGTTTTTAATTTTCTAAGCTATGACAATTAATTTGTTGTTGGCATAATCGAAAATTTTTAAAATGACCGAAAGCAATAATGAATGTATTCGTTAACGATGAGATAATCGCTAACTTATTGTTAAGGTTTGTTATTGCTATTACTTTTTTATTTCCTCTTTAGCTATGAAGCTTTCATGGCAATATTTACAGATACAGGCCACTTCGAGCTGTGAACTAACAAAATGAAAACCAGCATGCGAAACATTATGATGAAGGTCATCTAAAGTCGATTTCTGGATGTTGATTTTATCTACTTTATCGCACTTTTTGCAAATCAAAAATTGCACAATGTCATGATCACCAAGAGTATGAGTACAGGCAATATACTTATTTATAGAGTTCAGTTTGTGAACTAAATGTTCACAGTGAAACAACTCTAATGCTCGATACACTGTCATTGGATGTAAAACAAGGTTAAATTCAACCTTGCAAAAGTCGATAAGCTCATAGGCAGAGAGTGCTTTTCCTGATTTTGTTAGAGCTAATAGCACAATCTGTCTTTTATTCATTAAATGCAGGTTGAGTTCCTGACTATGAGATTCGGCATAGTTGAAATGTTCTGTGGCATGAGCCATAAAATTTACCTCAAAAGAATGACTTTGTGGTCAACATTAAGCATTATTGCATCCTGCTTATTTTCGATTGTCCACGGTGCGTGAATTATTCTTATTTCTTGAAACGTTTTGAACAGACCAATTGTTATAGTAGATAGTTCAGATGGCTCTTTACAACGATAACGATAGTTTGCACTGATTTCGGTATGCTTATTAAGCCTTCATGTTTATTGCTGATGTGTAATCCAGATGTATCAATTTTTTTAGTCATAACCTCATATTCCCTTCCTTAAAACATACGAGTATTTCCTTTTGAACTTCATACATAATTTGAGCCGGACTATTGCAGTAATATAACTGTGTGCACCATTCTGATAATCAACGTAGCTTTTATTTAAAGTACTTAGATATTCGTTAAGAACTAAACCTATAAATATCGTTATCATCATTAATTTTTAAAGGTATCCCAAGGACCTGTAATCGCTAGCGTTGTCGTGGGTGAATATAGGTTCACAAACAAAGTCTCACCATCAGGTGAAAAACAAGCGCCAGCTGGTTCTGTTTGTAATCTGATACGGGCAAAGTCGTAAGTTTGACCACTTGTGGTCACACCTTTAAGATGGTTATCAACTTGATCAGTGTATTGGTCTTCACAGACAATAAGGTGACCATTTGGTGCTACGGTAATATTGTCACCAAAATTTAATGACTGCTTATTTTCGCTTTCAACAAATAAGCTAAGCATACCGGGGTTCGCTGTCTCTAATAAGTCTCCTTCCGACAATGAAGGAACATAACGCATTATTTGCCCCAATTTTTTAGCTCCGCCATTGGTACAACAGAAATACAATTCGTTATTGCCCCAATGAATGCCTTCACCGCGAGCAAACAAGGTGGCACCAGCGTTATGACCACGCAGTCGTAAGTCATCGTTTGGACTTTCTGGGTTATCCAAATCAATCCAATGAACCTCCATCTCTAAGTTTAGCGACATTAGTGCCTTATCCCAATTACGAGTATCAAACTTAGGTTGCTGATTAATGGCCAATGCTTGTAAACGGCCACCTTGATGTAGATTGCCTTTTACTTTCGGAATAAAGCGATAGAGCAGACTATCGCCTCTATCTTCGGTCATGTAGACAATACCCGTTCGAGGGTCGATACAAGCGGCTTCATGATTAAACCTACCCATAGCAATAATTGGGATAGCTTTTACCATTGAAGTTGCAGTAGCTGGAACTTCAAAGACATAGCCGTGGTCTTTGGTTAGTTTCTCATCTGATTTTGCTGTTGACTCCTCACATGTTAACCAAGTATTCCATGGCGTAATACCACCAGAACAATTCCGAATGGTGCCGATAAGTGACATAAACTGATGTTCAACTTGTTGTAATTTATAATTATAAATAATACTGCTCGTTCCTCCTGGTAATGGATAGGCGTTTTGAATACTGTCATAAGCTAGTTCAAGCATTTCCTTATTGACAGACGTTTTTGTTTTATCTTTAGGAGAAAGTTCGTGATTCCTGATCAATGCTATCCGCTCATCGTCAAGATAAAAGCAGCCCATTCCATCGGCACGATCAGGCACAAGCAGCCCATCTGTCATTTTTTCATTTAATGAGGAAATAACGCTATAAGAAAATCCCGCAGGTAGGTCGATTAACGCATCAGGATCGCTAACTAATTTTCCATAGGCAATAAGAGACGGAGCGGGGGTTTTGTCAAAAGGTGAAGCGAGTAAATGGCGTGATAATCCTGTAAAGGCTAGTGTTACTAGACTTTGGTTGAATCTGCGTCTTGAAATCATATTCATTACTCTTGTTGATAATGGTTTGAGTTAACATTTATTTTATAAGAACGAGCGCTAATCACTCGTTTTTATCGTTTATTACTAATGAAAATAGAGGCTTATATTGCCCTTTATTTATATAGCGCTGATGGCAAAGAAAAGCATGAATTTAATATTCGCTGCACCATAAATTCACGTATGTTATTGCAATTAAACGACCTAGATTAATTGAATTTCACTTCAAGTAACTCAACAGAATCGCTAAATGTCATAGTTTGTAATTGTCCTTTTCCTTCAATATTGATGGTGTTGACTTGGTTTTCCCAAATATCCCTCAATGCATTATGTCGAATACTAAGGTTTTCTAGTGCTGGAGGTTCAGGCGTTTCTTGGTAAACCCAAAAAAACTGACCGTCACTTTCATACCCTACTGACGTTAATTTTAAGTCGTTGCCACTAGCGAACATCGAAAAATGATTATTTACATAGTCATTAAATTGTTTTTGCGTTTTTTTTGAGTCAATAATATCGGCATCTTTATCAAAAATATGCTTAACCGCATGCTCTGCATCATGTATTCTGAAACGGTGCATTATTTCAATGTTGTGCGTATTGGGGTTAAATGAAATAGTGCTAATAGCTGATTTTTGCTGATGAGCACTTGAGTATGGGGCTGCAAAAAGCAGCCCTAACATCAGTAAGAATATATGATTATTTTTCATTTTCATCTGTTGTATCTTTTTTATCTTTTTTCAACTCAACTTTTATATCTTGCATTATATCTCGTGAAACCTTTTGGGTAGACTTCTTACTTTTATATGCTTCAATACGCGATGGAGTAATTTGACGAGGGTAGTGGTTATTATGTACATCCACATCTGCTGTTTCCCAACGAGGATCAACAGTAACACTGACCAGCTCTTTGTTCTTATCAGTGATAATCATTTTATTTACTGCTTTAGGCGAACGGCGCCAAATTTCAGCTGGAATATATTGGTTTTCTTTAGTGCCATCCGCAAATGTTAGCTCTAAAATAATAGGCATGACCAAACCACCTTTATTTGAAAACTCTAACACGTAGTAGTTTTTATCTTCTTTGATCGCACGTTCAAGTGTTTTGCGTTCCCAAGGTTTCAACTTACCAATAAACTCATTGTATTTATTACGCTCTTTATTCGTCACCGTAAAACGATCATTTTTGTCATAGAAATCAGAGATATCAGGGAAGCGTTCAACCCACAGCTTTTTCCCCTCTGACTTGTTACGTTCAACAGTTTTAGATAATGGCTTATCTAACTCTTCTTGGCGAAGACGACTAAAATCGATATCAGGATTTTTCGTATCTAAGCGTAGTTTTGATATTTTATCTAAAGAGATATCAACATGATCAGTGCTATAAAACCAACCTCGCCAAAACCAATCTAAATCAACACCAGAGGCTTCTTCCATCGTACGGAAAAAGTCCGATGGTGTAGGGCGTTTATACTTCCAACGTGTTGCATATTCTTTAAAAGCAAAATCAAACAGTTCACGGCCTAAAATTGTTTCACGTAGAATATTTAGCGCGACAGCTGGTTTAGTATAGCCATTTGGTCCTAAGCGCAAAACACTGTCAGACTGAGTCATAATGGGTACTTGAGTTGATGATTTCATATAACTAACGATATCACGTGGCTCAACCCCCCATGGTATTGTTGGATCCCATTCGCGACCTGCGACGCCATCTAAGAAACTGTTTAGACCTTCATCCATCCATGTCCATTGACGTTCGTCAGAGTTCACTATCATAGGGAAATAAATATGACCCACTTCATGAATAACAACACCAATTAAAAAGCGTTTTTCTGCTTGTGTATAGGTGCGACTGCCATCTTTTTGTAATTCAGTACGTGGCCCGTTGAACGTAATCATTGGATATTCCATACCACCTACAGGTCCATTAACAGACTGAGCAACAGGGTAGGGATAATCAAAAGAGAAACGAGAATAGACGTCTAACGTATGAATAATTGATTCAGTTGAATACTTTTTCCATAAATCACCACCTTCTTTCGGATAAAAAGACATTGCCATTACTATAGGTTGTTCTTTTCCTCCCTGCTGATGACCGCGAGCATCCCACATGAATTTACGTGATGATGCCCAAGCAAAATCACGTACATTTTTAGCACTAAACTTCCAAGTTTTGATTTTATCAGTGCCTTGTCTTTCATTTTCTAAGGCTTCTTCTTCTGTAACAATAAATACGATACGCTCAGCTTTTTCAGCTTCTTTTAGACGTTTACGTTGTGTTGACGTCAGTACTTTTTTTGCGTTTGTTAGTTTACCCGTTGAACTTACAATGTGATCGGCTGGTACCGTTAACTCGACATCATAATTGCCAAATTCGAGAGTAAACTCACCGCGACCAATAAATTCTTTATTTGTCCACGCTTCATAATCTGTATAGGCATGCAAACGCGGGAACCACTGAGCCAACAAAAATATATCATTTCCGCCATCACGCTTGTCATCAGGGAAATGTTCGTAACCTGAGCGCGCAGATACCGCATCTTCTTCGACTATGTTGAAAGCAAAGTCGATAGAAAACTCAACTTTCTTACCCGGCTTTAAAGGAGTAGATAAGTCGATTCGCATATTAGTACCCACAATAGTGTGTCTAAGGCTTTTACCTGCTGTATCTTTGACCGTTTGAATGTGATATCCCAATACATTATCGTCAACAAACTGTTGGCGGCGCAATGCGCCTAAACTCAGTTGCGCCGGTTTGCTACTGGAAGCAGTTGCTGTAGCTGGACCTCTACTACCAATGCCACCGAAGGTGGTGGTCAATGCTGACATAGAGTCATTTCGAAATTTGTTCTGATCTAACTGTACCCAAAGATATTTAATCGTATCTGGAGAATTATTATGGTAAGTAATGTCTTGGCTTGCTTCTATTCGGCGTTTAGCTTCGTCTAACCTCGCTTTGATTTTGTAATCTACCTGTTGTTGCCAATATTTATGGCCAGGTTCGCCCGCAGCATTACGGTAAACGTTGGGTGTTGGTAAGCTTTCGTCTAATTGACGAAATTTGTCAATAAAATCGCCTTTTGTTTGCTGTATCGTTGCATTTGCTGAAGCAAGTGTTGCTAACGATAACAAGGTTACTTGAATAAATTTAATGAGCATGAGGTTCCTTTTTATACATTTTTATAATTAAGCTTTATTTTTGTAGCTGTTTACATAACATTTACTGATGTTTTGTATACATCATCAAATTAACGATGAGCTTTATTTGTTATGTTATAACGTAACATTGATGTATTCAAGTCATAAAATAAATTGAGAAAATTATGTTTATATTCTTAGAGACTTTATTATTGTATCTAACTATATTTATCACTACTTATCATTGATTTATTACAGCTTATAGCTGATGTACTTTGTAATGTAAGGTTGCTGTTTAGTCTAATATGGTGTGTTTTTTAGATTGTATGTAACCAATAATAGAAGGTATTGTGGCGGCGATTAGTGATACGCTAAGTATTCCTACTATTAGCTTTAGCGTATTGATTGAGAATATGTTCACACTGATCTGTAAACCAAAATAGGAGGCTAAATAACTTTGCGCAAACAATAAGCTTACTATCAATATTACCGCACCCAAAATACTACTTATTGTTGCAATAAATAATGCTTCTAATTCAATCAGATAAAATAAAAAGAGAGGAGGCGCTCCAATAACTCTAAGCAGCTGAATTTCTTTAGCGCGTTGTTTAATTGAAGATACTAGCATGGCACTCACGCCTAAACTGGCTGAAATAAACACCAAAAAAGAGACTAAAAACAACGTATTTTCCAAAATTTTCATCATTTGCCAAAGTTCTGATAATGCCACACCAGGCAAGATGGCAAGTAAAGGTTCTTGCGTGTCATTGTTAATTTCGCGTTGTGTTTTAAATGTCGACATTTTTGATTTAAGCCCTAACATTAAAGCGGTAATGCTTTTCGGTTGTAAATGCGTAAATTCAGACTGTTTATGTTGATGGTACTCTTTACTTATACTTGCTGTTTGAGAAGCGTTAATATTTTCTCCATTTGAATGTATTGCTTCTATTCCTTGTAAACTTACATGTAATGTTTGATCTACTGGTGTACCTGTAGGCGCTAAAATACCAACAATAGTGAATGGTTTGTCGGTATGTAAGTTAAAGCTAGTTTTAGCTATACCGTGAGCAAGCACAATTTTGTCACCCAATTGATAACCCAATTTATCGGCAACTTGATACCCTAAAATCACATCAAATACATCATCAAAAGCGCTTCCTTTTTCAAATAATAGGCGGTGTTGGTTACCATAGCTAAAGTGTTCGAAATATCTCTGATCTGTACCTAATACTCTAAAGCCTTTATGTGAATCACCAAGCGATAGAGGAACAGCCCATTTTACTTTGGTGTTACGCGCTATTTTTTCAAAAGAACGCCAGCTTATATTATTGGTCGGGCTACCAATTTTAAAAACAGAATAGAGTAATAAGTTTAAGCTGCCAGTTCTTGCACCTACAATCAAATCAGTGCCGGAAACAGTATTGGCAAAGCTCTCCTTTGTTTGGTATCGAATATGCTCAACACCTAGCAATACGAAGATACTGACGGTCATTGCGATAATAGATAATAAAACAGAGCCTTTGCGGTCACGTAGACTTTTTACGGCAAGCTTAATTAGCATGTTCACACTCTATTTGATTAATATCATTTAACGACTCAACACGAGTAAAGTAATGTGATAATGACATGTCATGACTCACAAATAATAATGTAATGTTATTCTCTTCAACTATTGACATTAATAGCGCCATAAAAGAATCTCTATTTTCTTGATCAAGTGAAGATGTTGGCTCATCGGCAATTAACAAAGTAGGTTTATTGATTAGTGCACGTGCAATAGCAATACGTTGCTGTTGGCCAATACTTAGCGAACGAACTGGCTTATTCCAGTCTTTTTCTTGCAAGTTTAAGGTTTTTAGCAATGCTTTTATTTCTTCATTTAGTGAAAATTTTGACTTTGACTTTGATTTTGAAAAATAGCTTGCGAGTTGAATATTATCGATGGCATTGAGATAAGGAATTAAATTAAATTGTTGAAAAATATAGCCGATATTATTTGATCTAAAGTTATCACGCTGCCGACTTGTCATTTTATTTAAGTGTTGGCCAAGCACTTTTACATGACCACTATTTACCGAGAGCAAACCGTTTAAAATATTTAATAGTGTAGATTTTCCACTGCCTGATGAACCGTAAATAAGTGTATGTTCACCTGCTGATACTGACCAAGATGGAATGTCTAACACAAGTAAATGTGATTGTTCTGGGTAGCTAAACCGAAGATTAGAAAGGTTAATTGTCATGGTTTATCAGGTTACTCAATACAACTAAAATTTGTTTAATAAGTTAATGATACAATGTATCATTAACTTATTAAACAAATTATTTAGCCTGATATTTATGATCAAATTAAGTCTTGTCATCATCCTAAGCGTATTATTACTGGCATGCGAACAATCAAATAATAGCATCTCACCCACAAAGCAAAATGTAGCCACAGAAAATCAAATAACGACAGAAAGTGAAGTGTTACCTGTGTCCGCTTTTTTGCAAACAGAATGGACTGATCTGTTGCCTGAAGATGACTTAGATGCTCTGCTAAATCCACCAAGTTATCTTGATGAAATTGTTGATGGCTCAGCTGAAGATATATTAAGCAATACTTTGAAAAGTGAGGTAACAAATAATGGAGATGATCGTTATCAACAAGCGTTAATATCTACAAATGTAAAGGCGATAGTTAACAATGCTCCAATTAAAATCCCTGCTTTTATTGTGCCTCTAGAGTTTGATGACGACCAAAATGTGACACAATTTTTCTTGGTACCATTTTTTGGTGCATGCCTACATTTGCCACCACCGCCGCCTAACCAAACCATTTTCGTGCATTACCCACAAGGACTGAAACTTGAATCACTTTACGATGCCTATTGGATTTCTGGCATAATAAAAACGTCACTTGTTGAAAATGACATGGCAACGGCAGCTTATTCAATGGAAATGCATGCGTTTGAGCTTTACAACGATGAATAATTCTTATAATTGTATCGTTAGGTATTGTAAAAATAATTTAATAGATAATGCAGGCCATTAGTTGTGCTTCAAGCGAATCATCTATCTGTTGTGATATTATTTCTATACGGCTTTCTTTAGCGTCATTAAGTGCGCTTTCTGTTAAGCCATCGATGGCAATATTATATCCAAACGTACCCAGTTCTGTGATAAATACAGCTTTTATACGTTCAGCAGTAGCATAGGTTAAAAATGTCTGTAATTTATGGTAATTGAAAACTTTTTTGGATGAAAATCGCCAGCCAATACTACTAAAGCCTTCTCCGGTATTTAATGCTTTAATAAAACCGCATTCAGGCATGGGTAAATTTGGAATTAATGCTTGTTCAGTTTCATGATGGTGAGACTTTGAAGGTAAGCCGAGAGAAGTTGTTCCTGCTAATTGTGAAAGCGTAATATTACCTTGATGTGAAAAATGAACATTAGCATTGGTTTGACTGTGTGATTTTACATAATTAATTAATTTTTCTTTATCCCCATCTCTATATACATCCATTTTATTACCAATAACGGTATTAGCAATAGCTATTTGCTGATTAAAAATATCATGTGTTGTGTAACGCTGGTCTGATAGATTCCTCGCATCAACTAAGGTTATCGTTTTTTGTAAAGTAAGTACCGTTTGATAATGCTCTGCAGACAGTACTTTTAATACTTCTTTTGGATGACCAAGACCTGTTGGTTCTATTAACAAGCGATCAGGTTTTGCTCGTTTTAAAAGTTGATTAAGTGCAACTTGCATTGATACACCAGCAGCACAACACATACAGCCACCCGGTACTTCTTGAATATATACACCGTGGTGCTCTGAATATTCACCCACCATTAAACTACCATCAACGCCAATTTCACCAAATTCATTAACTAAAATAGCCCAACGTTCACCTTTGGGTTTGTTTTTTAATAAATGTAAAATTGCAGATGTTTTTCCTACACCCAAAAAACCAGTAATGATATTGGTAGGAACGGCGATTATTTTTTTAGACTGCATCTAACCTTCCTTATAATATAAAGTTAACCGCAACATTTTTTAAATTTACGGCCACTATTACAAGGACAAGGATCATTACGTCCAATTTTAGGCTCTGATAATCTTATTGTCGCTGGTGGTGGCTCACAACAACTTGATTTACTACAACAGCTTTCATTGTCGGTTAATGGTTGATTACTATTTTCTTTATTCATTTTTAAGTCTTTTAAGTGAGCTTTTATTTTGGTCTTTTTTAAGGTGAAGAATCATTTTTTCGATCATTTTACAATAATAACGTTTCATTATGGATATATTAGTGAGTACAGCTTTTGTGCTGCTGACAGCGACGAAAATTACCCCAGTGTGCCACAACAACTAATATTGCCCCCAATAAGGTTAATATTTTTTCACCAGACTCACCTGCAATATCATGGCCAAAAAAGACAGCGGTTAGCATTAAAATAAGTCCAGAAATCCCCCAAGAAAGTAGACGATAACGTTGGTGTTTTTTACAGCCTATAGACAGTGCATAAAGACTTGTCGGTATAACAGCCGCTAACATCCAAAAATGAAAAGCTTCATTTTCAATTTGTAATGCACTAATGCTAGGTAATGCGACTAATAAAAGTGGTAATAATAAGCAATGTATTGCGCATAACATTGATAAACCAATAGCAAACTTATCGGTGTATTCTTGGACAGTTTTCATTTCTTCTCTTTAAATTTATAACGGTTAAGCTGCCTTTTCTAGGCAACTATTACAAATACAATTCATTTCAAGTTGCGGACTAACTAATTGAAATCCAGCATTCTCGACACCATTTTTAAGTTCAGACATTATTGATTGATTAATACTGATTTCTTTGACTTGATCACAAACGCCACAAATTAAAAATTGCGGCACACCGTGAGCATGGTTACAAGTAATGTGTGAGCAGGCGACATACTTATTGGCTAACTTTAATTTATGTACTAGCTTTTCATTTTCTAAAAACTCTAAAATTCGATATACCGACATCGCTGGAATCTTTTCATCAAAGTATTTTTTACATAAATCAATTACGTCATAAGCAGAAAGCGCTTTTTCTGATTGAACCAACGAAGATAATACTTGTTTTCTTTTAATGGTTAACCGAGCACCATGGCTTTTACAGTATTTTTCAGCATGTTCGATAATAGTGTTTACGTTATTCATGGTTCACTCTCAAATTAATCACTTTATTTGTGGCGCTTAGCGTTATTGCACCTTGTTGATTTTCTGTAGCCCACATAACATATACTTTTTGCAGACTCGGAAACAGGTCAAATAGTGTAACAGTGATAGCAGACAATGCTGATGTTTTTTCACAATGATAATAATAATGCGCCATTACCCCACTGTGGTTATCATGCTTATTTATACTTTTTACATATTCTTTTTCTGAATGATGATGCGTTTTTATTATGTGCGATAAATCGAGAGATTTATTTATTAATTTGCAATGCCCGCCTGTGAATGAAAATATTTTCCTAGGGTTGTCTAACAGCAATTTAGCTTTATTTACTGCTGCAATATGCTTTTGGGTACTCGCTTTATGTTCAAAGCCTACTAAATTGATTGCTGGTGATTTTACTTCAATTTCTAATCTATCATTTTCAATAATAATGGTCATTTCAGCTAAGCCATGTACATGGCTCACATGTTCAACGGCAAAAGCATTCATCGTAAACATCACACAAACAAAGCCAAAGGTTACAATACTCATTTTTTTCATACGATATTCTTTTTCTTAGTCGTTAATAAAATCGAGCGTTAATAATAAGCGACGCTCACCGGCTGATACAGGCGGTGAGCGATGCACAAGACCTGTTCCTTGGGTTTCATCCCAATTTTCACCTTTAAGTAATGCTACATCTCCTTCACTAAGGCGATTAATATCTTCTATATTATTGAAAAGCCCTGATTGCTCATCAGACTTTCCTTGATTACCTGCTCCTAGTTTCGACCGGTCAACGACAGCGTGATTAAGCCATTGTGTTGCTATGCCTTGATAGGTTGTTACTAAACGACAAGGAATACGGTCAAAATGAAAACGAGGACACATAGCACGATCAAGTATGGTCAACCTTAATCCCGCTTGCTTTAAATCAAACAAGCAGCAAAACATATCGACTAATAAAGCAATATCATCACTTAAGGTTGTTAATGCCTCAGATCCTCTAAAAGTGTCTCTGAGTACATCATGGGTATTTTGAGGTGTTACGGCGAGCACTGCGGCTTTCGTTGCATTTTTTTGTAAAAATTCGCTGACCGCAGTCGTTAATTCATTGGAAAGGTTACGCTGCCAAATAACAATATTTGTATCTTCTCGATATATATCGCTTAATACATTAGGCGTAGTGTTTTCAACTGAGCCTCGAGAAAGTCCCGAGAGCTTAAG
>CAJWBY010000100.1 GCA_913020705.1 uncultured Colwellia sp. | reverse complement strand
AATATAAAAAACCAAATAATAGTGAAATGATAACTAAGATGCAGGGCAAGGCTCCTGAGCAAGCCGTGCTGATGTTAACCGAATTTAGAGACGTACAGTGGAAAGCATTGAATTCCTACGTTCATGGCGGTGTACATGCTTTACAGCGTCATAGTGCAGGCTATCCTTAGCAATTGGTTATTGATATTGTTAAGTCATCAAATGCCCTACTAAGTATGACAGTAATGATGGCAGCAATCCTTACAGGAAATAAGATAATAGCTAAAGATGTTTCACGAATTCAACGCAGGCATGAAGATTGTCTGCCTGTTTTGTTAAGAGATTAACGTTTAGTAACGCACTTAGCTTTGTATTATTCTTTGTTATGTTACATGACTGTATTACTAATTTATTAGCATAGGGTAAATGCTGTAATTAAATTAAAATGTAAAGAATCATAGTGAAAATAGTAAATTATTCACCAAAAACATTACATCCCTACTTGTTTTGATGGTAAGCATTTGATTTTAAGTGTTTATTTTATTTTTATTCTTACCAAGGTAACCATACCCCTTCTAGGCTCCGGGTTACTATTTTTGTAAAGACATAGTAACGTCAATAATATAAAGCCTCGTTAATACGGGGCTTTTTTATGACTATTTAATGGGGGGAATAGAGGTAATTGTTACGATGAATTATTAAAGACTTATCACGTTATTATTTGACAATTAAAATACAAAATTGGAAACGCATTATTTAAGTGGATTATTTATTCTACGAGCTTTTAAAAGGGAAGAACTAGATTATTTAAGCAATAAAAAACCTCTTATATAAAGAGGTCTATTTATTACTGACTTAGAGAGGAGAAAGTTACTTAGTAATATGCATCTTTTTTATTATGCGCTTGGGGATCTTCTATAATTTCTTCAAAATCAACTTCAAAACTGTTGTTTTCTTCAGTATTTGCCATGTATATAGTGCGTGTTGAACCGTCAATCCAAGTTACTGTGCCGCTACCTTTTTTACTGCCACATTTCATACCAATATGAATATCATTAAATTCCATCGATCCTCCTCGCTTTAACTGTTAGTTTTATGTTGTTTATTTAGGCCTATTGTAAGTTAGATTGATACGGAAAAGATTAGTTCAATTTACTTTTACACAAGACCTGTTATTTCAACAGGAACATTTTATTATAAAGATAAAGTGACTCAGGTCTATAGCGGACTAAGATAAAAACTCACAACCAAGTACAGCTGACTTGCTAGCCCCTGTTACAGCTGGAATATTTCCATAGATTTTTTTGTCATAAGCGAATGCTAGCCAAGCGAATGCCATCGCCTCGAGTGCGTTATTATTCAGGTTTAGTGAATTAATCTTATTTACATTAAATGAATTAAGTTGCTGTTCTATAAGCTTATAACAAAAGTTATTTTCAATTCCTCCTCCGCATAAATATACATCAGCAGAATTTGATAAATTCTTGATATCTGCCGATATTGAATAAGCAGTAAGCGCAGTAAGGGTTGCTTGAACATCTTCAGCTAGGATACGTGAAGGCTCAATGAAATGCTTCAGCCATTGCAGGGTGAAATACTCGCGCCCCGTGCTTTTAGGCGCTGACAATGAAAAGTAATTATCACTGAGTAATTGCATTAATAATGTTTGGTCAATGGTTCCAGATTTTCCCCAGTTGCCATTATCATCGAATCTATTTCCTGAGTGTTCAAAGCACCATGCATCAATAAGTGCATTGCCTGGTCCAGTATCAAAGCCCAATATATTTTCTGAAGAGTTTATCTTTGGCAGAAAAGTGATATTAGCTATGCCTCCGATATTCACTAAAAAAGTATCGTTTTGAGTGGCAGGTAGCAAATATTGATGAAATGCAGGAACGAGAGGAGCTCCTTGCCCTCCAAGCGCTACATCTTTTGTTCTGAAGTCACCAATCACTCGTATGCCGGTTAATACGGCTAGGGTTTGATTACAGCCTATTTGCAGAGTAAAGGGATCGTCGATAAGTGTATTTTTAGCTGGTCTATGGCGAATGGTTTGTCCGTGATTACCAATAGCAATGATATCATTAGGCAATAAATTTTCTTGTTGTAATAAGTTTTTGATTGCGGTGCTGAATTGATGGGCAAGTGTTTTGTCGAGCGAAAATGCTCTATCGATTTCGTTATTACTGGGTTGATAAAGTTCAGTGATTTTTTGTCTCGTTTCATTATCATAAGCTTGATAATAACTCGCAATTAATTCAGTTGCGCCTGAATTAAAATCAACCAGCGCTAGATCAATGCCATCAGCACTGGTGCCTGACATCAACCCAATATAAAACTTAGCTTTTGTCATAAGTACTCGCCATATTAATTATATTGGACAGCAATGAATTTATGGTCTTTGCATGGCCAATAATGCCTGTCTAGAACCTGATAGTTCTAATAAGCGTTGACTTGATAATGCAGCAAATTCGGCTTTGTATTTCTTATTAATAGGCTTAGCGTCAGGTAATTTAACTGTTCTAGGGTTACGATGCACACCGTTTAACAAGAATTCATAATGTAAATGTGATGCTTCCGACATTCCTGTAGAACCAACATAACCAATAACTTGGCCTTGCTTCACTCGCTGTCCCTTCTTCACCGCACGTTTAGAAAAATGAAGGTATTTGGTCACTATGTTATTGCCATGTTGAATAAATACATAATTACCATTGTATTTGTTATAGGTTGAATGCGTCACTTTACCGTTGCCAGCAGCTACAACAGGCGTACCTTTATTGGCTCTGTAATCAGTACCTTTATGAGCTTTCCAACGTTTCTGTATTGGATGAAAACGCTTAGGCTTGAAGTTAGAACTTATGTAGCGAAAGTTTACTGGAGCACGCAAAAAAGCTTTTCGCATACTTCTTCCATCTGGAGAGTAATATTCACCATCAGTAAAACGAATCGCTTGAAATGGATCATCTTTATTAATGAATTCAGCGGCAAGTATTTTACCTGTGCCAATATAATCACCGTCAACATATTGATTTTCGTACACTACATGAAAGCTATCACCTTCACGGATATCCAAAGCAAAATCTATATCCCAGCCAAAAATACTTGCAAGGTTAATTATTTGAGCATCATTTAATCCTGATTCTATTCCTGCATTCCAGAAGTTACTTTTTATAATTCCATGAGCAATAGTTTCACGTATTTCTACTTTCTTTGTTTCTTTGTTAGATTGATAACTGCCATCTTCGAGAAGGTTTACGTATAACGTTTCTGTTTTCGATATGGGGTAAGTAAGAGCTGCAAGTTTATCTTGAGCATTTTTACCTATGTGAAACACATCACCGACATTGATTTTTTTCAATAATTTACTGTATTCACCTTTAGCTGAACTGACATCGTGTGTCGTTCTAACACTATAACCTAAGCGCTTGAATACTTTTCCTAATGAATCGCCGCTGCGTACTTTTTCTTTTTGCCAAGTAAGTGACTCGTCTAAATTGCTGACTAACTCTGTAGTCGTTTGTTTTTGCTTTGGTTGAAGAGTCTTACTTTTTTGCAATGGTAGGAGTGTGCTATTTATTTGTGAGCTTGTGACCAAACTCTGATCGTCAGGTAGCGCTAATGCGTAACGTTTACCAACTTCTAGTGATGAATCGTTCGCTTGGCGACTTGCGGTTGCCTTTTCTGAAGGGATAAGCAGTAATACCAACATAACAATGCTGAATGAGCTAATAATAACTCTATGCTTTTTTGGCAACTGTAAATAGAATTTTTGTATGTTTTTCAAAACATTACAACCTAATTTGATGGTTCATGAAATTACAACTATCGTTTACTATATCAAAAAACTGCTCTGAGTAAAATTTAATTACCATAAAAGTGAGTAATGTAGGGGACTGTGGTGCATTTTAACGTTGATAAATACGACTAAAATCATTATTAAATAGAACAATTACCCTAAATATTCAGTTAAGGCTTTTAAATAAAGGCATTATTGCAGTAGAATCGAGCAATAAATTATGACTATATTGTATTGGAGCTAAGTAGATGACTGATGTCAGCCAAGCGTTTGCAGAAATTGAACGCGGTGCAGAAGAAATTTTGCTAGAGAGTGAATTACTAGAAAAATTAAAAACGGGTAAACCGCTAAAAATTAAAGCAGGTTTTGATCCAACAGCACCAGACTTACATTTAGGTCATACGGTATTAATAAATAAGTTGCGACAGTTTCAATTGTTGGGGCATGAAGTTATTTTTTTGATTGGCGATTTTACTGGCATGATTGGGGATCCAACAGGTAAAAATGTTACTCGTAAAGCGTTAACTAAAGAAGATGTGCTTGCTAATGCTGAAACTTACAAAGAACAAGTTTTTAAGATTTTAGATCCAGCTAAAACAACGGTTGCATTTAATTCTACTTGGATGGATAAACTTGGCGCTGCAGGCATGCTAAAATTGGCTTCTCGTCAAACCGTTGCTCGTATGATGGAACGTGACGATTTCAAAAAGCGCTACACTAGCGGTCAATCTATTGCTATTCATGAATTTATGTATCCTTTAGTACAGGGGTGGGATTCAGTCGCATTAGAGGCAGATGTAGAGTTGGGTGGCACAGATCAAAAATTCAACTTGCTTATGGGTCGTGAATTACAAAAATCTGAAGGACAAAGACCACAAACTGTCTTAATGATGCCTCTTTTAGAAGGTTTAGACGGTGTTCAGAAAATGTCTAAATCATTAAATAACTATATCGGCATTACAGATAGTCCAACAGAGATGTTTGGTAAAATAATGTCTATTTCTGATGTGTTGATGTGGCGTTATTATGAACTATTGAGTTTTAAACCAATGGAAGAAGTTGCCGCTTATAAGACAAAAATTGCCGAAGGTATGAACCCTCGCGATGTAAAAATTGATTTGGCCAAAGAATTAATTGCTCGCTTTCATGATGATGCTGCAGCTGAAGCGGCGCATCAAGAATTTATTAATCGTTTTCAAAAAGGTGCTATGCCGGACGAAATTGAAGATAAAACGGTTAGTGTCATTGACGATAGTGGTGAAATCGCCATTGCTAATTTATTAAAAGAAGCAGGCCTAGCTGCAAGTACTTCAGAAGCGATGCGAATGATAAAACAAGGCGCAGCAAAAATTGAAGGTGAAAAAATTACCGACAATAAATTACGAGTTGCTGCGGGGACTACTGCTGTATATCAAGTAGGTAAGCGTAAATTTGCTAAGGTAACGGTTAAATAACAATAAGCTTTTTGCAAAAATAAAAAACCAGTAATATTTACTGGTTTTTTTTATGCCTAAAATTTAGCGCTCAATAAATCGTCGTCAATAATTTTTACACTGCTCAATAATATACTGACAATGATAATATTTAATAGGCTTTGCTTATTGTTAAATAAGAGAATTATAATAGTGGAACAATTTGTGCTTAATGTGGGTTGTCGTGTTAAATGGTTAACCGATACACTTCACTCATTTAAGTTGTAGAGTTTTCACTTTGTTGAACCGAATATTAAAATCAGTATTGAGCAACACTATGGAAAATAAATCTTTTAGAAATAGTTTAATCGAACGACGACATTATTGCGTTGACGATGAACCTACTCCTAAAGTTGACTGGACAAAGTTGACGCTAGCTCAACGTTTTTCAGCACAAAGTTTAACTAAATATGGTTATGAACTTCGTTTTACTCGCTTTACAACAAAAGGAAGTACAGCTGTTCTTGTGCTTAAAAATGGAACACCCGCAACGATAAGTGAAGACGGTGATATAAACACCACACCAGATATCCAAATTAGATAACCACCAGTCTCCATTTTATTCATTATTAGCTTTTAGCTAGCTACACGTAAATTGATTTACCTGCGTTGATGTAAATAGTTGTAATTTTCTTTCAGCAAGGTAGGCTAAAGTTTAACTCTTCCAATATTAATGCGTTTTACTTTTGATTAAACAAACTAACTCCGTACTTATAAGCATTAAATTATTTATGTCCTTGCTCTGTTTTACGGGATTAATGCTTTCGGGCTGTTCATCATCGCAAACAGCAATTTCAAAATATCAAACGAGTTATAATTTTTCAGAAGTGGATAGCTACACTTTTTATGACAGAAACTCTGACTTTAGTGATCTTCAAAATATCAGTGATACAACTCGAAATAACATTGAATTAGCCATTGAACAGGTATTAGATAAGAAAGGCTTCAAATATCGCATTGAAGATGAAGCGGATATCATTGTTACTTATCACGTGTTTAGCGGAAATAATAAAGAATTCTTACGCTATAACAAAGGCGTAACTTATTGTTCTGGATGTTTGCGAGGCGGAGAAGCCGCAGGAAACAAAAAAGCATGGAAAGTAATTCCAGGCAGTTTAATTGTAGATGTTATCGACCCTAATAATAAGCGTTCCGTCTGGCGTAGTGTTTATTATTTAAAACTTAATGCTGAAAAAGATAATAGTAAAGACACTCAAGTGAAAATAAATCAAGCTATCGATGCCATGATGAACCAGTTGCCTCACTCTCGTGAGCAGGATAAGGCTAACAATGCTTAAGTGGTTAACGATAACTTTGATAGCAGTATTGGTATTTTTAATTCTTTTATTAGGCTTAGGTTATTTATTAAAAGAGCATAAAGTTGCTACAACACAATTGAAGTATCAGCTAGACCGGGAAAGAGCTGAACAAACGGTAAAAGAAGCCAAACAACCGCTTAACAGTATCATTGAAACATCTCTTGTTGAAGTTGTGGAAAAAACAACGAAAAATTCAAAAAAAATATCACGTTCAATTAAACAAAATATACTGATTAAAAATTTAACATGTGCGTCCTCCAAACAATGCGTGTTAGTTGAGATTGAGTTTAAGGATCTTAATTGTACCTTTGCTATTAATACAATTGGCGCTTCTCTCTTAGTAAAATCTGTAGATGTATCTAGCGCTGTGGGGACATGCCCTAGTTACCCAAAAAATAGTCAATTGAGTTGCCAGAATAATTTATGTACCTACGGAAACATTAATAATTAACTCTGCTGTGGAGTTGAAGAAAATAGCGGTTTATAATAGCGATACTTTATAAAGAGATAATAACAATTATGACATTCCCAAACGATGAAACAGGCCAAGTTTTGGCTGAAATGCAAGATGCTGGTATTGATTTATCTATTATTCATCCCGTTGTGTTTTTTCAATTATTTGAAAAAAAAGAGCAAGCGCAGGCAATGTCTGATTATTTAGCTGAAAATGCGCCTGATATTAAACTGGCGATTCACCCTGATGAAACGCCTAATGTTTGGGACCTAGACTGCACGGTTAAAATGTTACCTTGTTATGATGCTATTATTGCTCAAGAAGCGCAGTTCGAACAAATAGCTGCAAAGTATCAAGGTTATAATGATGGTTGGGGTATTGAAGCATAGTTAACCATTTTTAAATGAGTAAACACCGCTGACATATTTGGTTACTTGCAAAATTTAATCATATTCTTACATTAAAAAACATCTTCTCAACACTTGTAAAACAGAGTGTTGGGAACTTATCTATCATAATAATTCCATCTTAATCCAGACAGGATTAACAACTAAGGAATGTTATTATGAAACTCTCAAACTCTTTTACCGCAATACTCTTAGCACTTTCAGTAAGTACATTTTCAATCAATGCTTTAGCTAATACTGATTTAGAATCCCCTCACACGGTGGGTTTAAACAGTGGCGTTGGCGGAATCGAATATAAAGGTAAAGATACTGATGGTGAAGGTGTCGGCGTTAGTTATCTTTATTATAATTACCAATTTGCACCGAGTTATTATTTAGAAGTTGGGATAGCTGGCGCAGCAGATATTAATGATTGGGAATGTACAGGTAATGGTGACGATAACTGGGACTGCCTTTCAGATTACGATAATAAGTTTGATTTACAGGCCGACAACTTTGAATACAATGCTGTCATCGTGGCATTAAAAACAGATTTATCTTTATCAAAGCGTAATCGTTTATATGCCAAATTTGGAGCTGCTTTTTATGACTATAGAATTGACTTAGATCGTACTCGCGTCGCTGATGAAAATGGCACAGGCTTATTCCTCGAGGCTGGCTGGGAATATCGCTGGGATAATGGTTTTGGACTTAATTCAAGTTTGCAATATCAACGAGCCGGTGATTTAGATATTGATACATTCAATGTTGGTATTAGCTACGCATTTTAAATTGGTTATCAAACTTAAAAGGGGCAGCCGCTTTAAAAAGCTCTGTGCCATTACTTATTTTCTTCTTTTTCAATAATCTGAAATGCAGGAAGCGAGACTCGCCAGTATATAGCGGCTAGTCTGAGAGTTAGTGCACCGAGTATTGCTGAAATTAATGCAATGTTTACTGGCCAACCTAAATACTGTAAAAAAGCGAATAAACTTCCCCCTAATATAGCTGCAGTAGCATAAATTTCTTTTTGTAATATCATCGGAATAACATTACAAATAACATCACGTATCATCCCGCCAGCCACGCCAGTAATAGTCCCCATAACAACAGCAACAGATACTGGAGCACCTAAGCTCAGTGCTTTTTCTGTGCCTAATACAGCAAATAACGCCAACCCAAAAGCATCAGCAATAAGCAAAAAACGTTTTGGAATGCGCTTAGGTCGTCTAATCAGAATAATAGTTAACACTGCGGTAGCTAAAATAACATAAAGATAAATAGGGTTTTCAACCCAAAATACAGGAGTATCTAAAATAATGTCGCGTATGGTTCCACCGCCAATAGCAGTAACAGAAGCCAAAACAACCACACCAAAAGGGTCAAGTTTATAGCGCCCAGCCATTAATGCGCCAGATAAGGCAAAAACAACGATACCAAATAAATCTAACCAATAGAGTAGTTCATTCATTTCTTGCATTAGCCATTGATGTTAAAAGAGTATGTAAATAGTGCGAGTAAAGCTAAAAATAAAAAGCAGAAATATAATACTTGATTAATACGTTTATTCGCATGAATGATATCTGTAGCCTGAGGTTGCCTGCCATGATCATTATAACTCGTTTTGCGTAACTTAAACCCGCTGTACATTGCTACCCCACCCAACTTAACTTCTAAAGACAGCGCAAATAAATTTAATACATAACTATTATTTAGCTGGAAAAAATAGGGACGACTCAACCTGAAGAACAAAATAAAATTCTTACCGATACAACTAAACAGTAAAATTAAAGAAAAAATACGACTTGGCAACCACTGAATAGTATTCACGATAACCGCAATACTATTTCCAAATGGCTGAAAACTATTGTTTTTGTTATTCCAACTGTAATGCATTTCAATTAAAAATCTACTAACTAACGCGGCAAGCGGGCCACAAATTAAAAATATAAAGCCAATTGTAAAAAGGTTCTGTATCGCTCTGAGTAATAACATTTCAATGCAACTTTTTGCCAAGCCTAACGAAGAAAGTTTTTCTGTATCACGTAATATCCAAGGGGCTAATAATTTTTTGGCTTCAAAATTTTTATTCGCAACAATGAGTTTTGCAATCTCTTTACTGGTTTTTCCTAAATGTAAATCACCGAGTGCCAGATAGAGTAAAAGCCCTTGCCAAAGCCAAGCCGCTTCGACAAAAGCTTCAAATAACCAAAGAATAATAACTAAAGGAGTAAGGGTAACTAAAATACCAATAAAGCCTGAGATACTGCGTTGACGAGCACTATTTTTACTTTTGTTTACCTTTTTTGCGAGTTGTTCACAAAAAAAACGAAAAAATTGTAATGGTTCATGACTTGCTAAATAGGAAGCAATAAATTTAATTAAAATCACACCATAAAGCATAACTACAGAGTAGGCGAAAGGACTGATATCAATTAAATTAGTGAAATTATTAGCGGTCATATTTAGTCGTTAACTTAGTTATTAATTTAGCTTTTTACCTTGTAAGGCTTTTAGCATATTCTCAACTAATTGAGATGAGTTTACTGAAGCAGTTTCTAAATAAGCTTCAAATGATGTCGGAGACTCTTTACCTGCAATATCAGACATTGAACGAATAACAACAAAGGGTATTTTAAATTGATGACATGTATGCGCAATCGCCGCACCTTCCATTTCAACAGCAGCCATGGTCGGAAAGTTTATGCGCGCTTTTGCAATATCATCATCAGCGGTCATAAATGTATCGCCAGTGGTTATCAAGCCAAGCATTGTTTGAATATTTTCTAATTCAGCGACACCCGATTGTGCAGCACTAACAAGTATTGGGTGAGGAATATAAGCCGCAGGGTTACCTGGTAATTGACCTATTTCATAGCCGAAAGCGGTTACGTCAACATCGTGATACCGTACTTCTGAACTAATGACTATATCACCGACTTTTAGCGATTGTTCAAAACCACCAGCAGAACCAGTATTAACCACGTAATCAGGCTGGAATTTATCGATCAATATAGCCGTTGCTAACGCCGCCGCTACTTTACCAATACCTGACTGTACAATAACAACGTCACTGTTATTAAGTTGACCTTGATAAAAGGTATAACCTGCATGTTCTGTTGTTATAGCGTTTGTTAATTTTGCTTTTAAAATTGCAACTTCTGGCTCCATTGCGCCAATTATTCCTGCTTTCATTTTATTTCCAATTCTTTGATAAGTTCTAATAAAACAATTATAACGTGAAGATTAACGTATGTCGTATATTTATGTTCAGGATGAACGGTATAACGCGGTGCCATGGATGGCAAGGAGCGTATATGTTTACTTTGAGTGTGATATTACGATCAAACAGCCACTTTTTGTCATTCTGTCTTTCAAAGTATTACGCCTTCCTTGCACGTTTAAACAAAGAAAAAGCCAGCGATTTAAGTCTCTGGCTTTTTATGTGGACAAATTATGTATTATTCTACAGTTTAATGGGGTAATGCGGCCACTTGTGGAGCAGGGATACGTTGAGACATTGCATTACTCGCTGATGAACCTAATTGCGCTCGAGCTGCAACAGGCGATAATGCGCCCACTTCTTCTTTATTTCTAGTTGGACGAGGTTTCAACATTGGTGCAGGAATAATTCTTCCTTTAACTTTTGGCGCTGGTGGTTTATTACCTAAAAGTCTGCTGTAAATACAAGAACGAATTTCGTCAACAGTATAGTTAGCTTTTACTTTAATACGAATGTGAGGAATTGAAGATGCCTCTAATGCACCGCTGACAAACCAGTCTTTTTTGATTTTATAACCTTTTCCTTGAGTATCAACTAAATCAATAACACCGCATAACTTCATATTTTCTCGATCACAGATAGCAAAGTCTAAATATTTACTTTCTGCATTTGTTAATGCTGCTTGGCCGGCTCTACTTGAAACGCCATTACGAATAGTGACTAAATCAGCAAGTTTTACGCGATTTATAATGCGGTACTTTCCACCCAATGCTTGTTCTAATAAATTCTGAAAATTTTTCTCTGCAGGCGTAAAAAGACTTTCTTTTTTATCAAACGGAAAAGGAAAACTATTGTCGTTCAAACGGCTAGCTAACATAGCAACTATAACAATTAGGCTGATCATGGCAAATAGTATTAATTCCATACACTTCTCCGGACATTCAAATTCTTGACGGTATTCTTATTAACAGTTGAGTAAGCAGAATTTGTGCCACAGATCTTAATATGAGGAGATTGTTTGATAATGTTTACTGGAAGGAATAAAAAAGGTCATAGATAAAGAGTACCTATGACCTTTTTCAAATGTTTGGGCTAATAACTACGAAGGGTATTTTTCTTCAAGTGCAGCATAAAGTTGTTGTTGGAAATCACTTGCACTTGCATCTAATGCATTAACTAAGTTGGCTAAAACTTCGTTGTCTTCTTCACCATTCCAAATCTTGATGTACGTACCTTCTTTATAGCCATGATCTTGGCGGAAGAAGTTTAGTGTATTCTTACCAACGTATTGACGAAACAGTTCATCAAGATCCATGTTCATTAGGCGCATACAGTCAGCTAAAGCAATAGCGTCAAAGCTTTTGTTACTAACTGCGGCAGAAGCTAAGTTTTCTAGCGCTATTTTAAAATCTTTTTCGTGAGAACTTTGTGTTAATTCTATAGCTAAAGTATCAGTAATACTTTCAACTGTTGCCCCCGCCATTAAACGAAGACTTAAGCCAAAATGAAAAATATCAACTAACTCTAATTGTACTTGGGCAATATCAATCTCTTGATGTTTCCACCATTTCCAGCCGTGATGATCTAACATCTCAGCACACTCAACCCAAATGGCGCGATACCATTCATAACCATTTTCTCGCCATGTATCACTCACGCGAGAATTCATTGCGTCTTGCATGGTTAGCATTTGCTTTATTTGATTTTGTGCTGCTGAATTGTCGCTCATTTTTCTCTCTATTATACGTAAATTTCTATTGGCTATAGTTTGCCGCAGCCGAGAGAAACTAACAAGTAAACCCGATGAATTTCACTAAAAAACTATCGCTAATTCAATTCCACTAAAAGTATGATTTTTTGCTTGCCAGTTATGGCCACTTATTTCACGAAAACGAATGAAGCCTGTGACTTTAATTTGCTCGATCATGAGAGAACTCCCGATACCGACATAACCATCTATGTTGTTATCTGTGTCTCTGTGATCAAAATTGTCATTTTCAAAGTCAGTATTATAAGAGTTGTCGTTATGTGAATAATCGTATTCATCGTCGCTTCTATCGTTAAAAGCAAGCTCAAGTAAATCTACACCAAATTCGGCATAAAGACTAAAGTCAGAAAAATAGCCGAATTTCATGCCGCCTTCCCATGATATAAAGCTATGTTGATAATTACTGGTATCGGTAACTTCGGCATAACCCAGAGAGGTTGTGACTGCAAAGCCTAAATAACTATTAAGTTTACGGTGAATAATCTCAGTGCCGATACTCGAGTAATGGTCGGTGTCGTTAGCATCATGATGAAGATAAATAATATAGTCATTTGATTTTTTAGCGTAACTGTTAAAAGAAAAAAGCAGATTTAAACAGATGAATATAATAATTTTTTTCATAATAAACTCAACAAAATATTTGAATCTATTTTCTCCTGAAAACCCGTAAGTTTCAGTGATCGAATCGTTAGATAACCTACAAAAACTGTAAGTTAGTGTTAGCTAAACTTAACTTAATTTCTGATATCAATAAAATTCTATTTAAAATTGTGCTTTCACACGAAGCCAAACATTGCTGTTTTGTTGATGTTGTCCAAAAAAAGTGTATTTTTTTTCACCCCAAAATAAATTGGCGCCACTTGAAAATAGCCACTGATCATTATAACGATAAGTTATTGAGGGTTTAAGATAACCGTCTTTGTCGGTTGGAGAATAAAAGTTAAATAAGCTGTAAATAAGCTGTTGCTGTAATGTCGAATACGTTAGACGTAGCGTTAATAATTGACGGTTCTCATCAACTTCAGTTTCTGGTGTAGCCGAGTGAGCAATAAATTGGTCGTAATGTTTCGTTTGTTCTATGTAAATTTGAACGCTGGCGGTAAGGTTTTTGATTACCTCTCTTTCAAAGCCGACTAGAAATCGATTTTGCCCGTTAGCAACCAAAGGGTTATTACCCTGAGTGTCTTCAATACTGTTATAACTGGAAAATTCAGCATTAAATAATCCTCCCGCTAAAGGTAATCGAAGACTCGCACCCCAAGCATTCATTTCTGGAAAGTAGGGCTGTAACCGCTGAATTTTATTTTCTGTCATGCCTATAGGTGTAGGCCAAAAACCTTTATAACCGTAAAAAGCATATTCTACGCCATTATTATTCGTTGCAATACGTGCTGCCCATTGTGCTTTATTGGTTTTTTGAGCGCTAAAGTTCTCAGCAGGTGCGACGATGCCTTCAGCTTGTTTGTAATAAAAAGAAAAGCGTTCGCCTGTTAAATAAACATCAGAGGTGAACTCTGGTGTCCAGGTGAGATCAATAGAAAAGTCACCGATATACCAAGTACCTTTCGCGCTATCTGAAGGTGCTTTCAGGTATTGGTCGTCTCGCCCAGAGAAAAAAGATTGCCAGTTTTTTGCAAATAAGTCATTTAGAAAAATATAGTCGCCCGTTCCCCATGTTAAAATTTGTCGGCCAATTTTAACATCAGTGTTATTACTCGGGCTAAAGCGGACATTTAATTCACGCGTTTTCCAAAAAGTTTTGTCTGATGCAGGGTTTAAAATATTGTCATAAATCAATTCACTTTTTGTCACTAACTCAAATGATTCATGACTGTAATCAATATTTACACGTGCCGTTAATTCAGCTAACGACAAATTCGACGCTACAATATTGTCTTGTAATAAATAACCATACCCGGTTTCAACAAAACCTGAAAATTTCCAAGGTGAAATTATTTCTTCACTCCAGTCATCGTCAGCCCAATCTTCGTCACTCACTTCAATATCACTCGCAATACATTGCAAGGTAATAAATAAGCTTGTGCCGAGAAGTATCAGGTGCTTTGCAAGTTTATACACAGTTGAACATTCCATTATTATTGTTCATGAAGTTTATCCCTAATGACATGAATTGGTTATCTTACTTTAACCATGCTTTAGGTGGATTACGTAAACTACGTTCAGAAAAGATATTATCGGGCAAACCTAAGTCGTATTTAACGTTTCTAAATTGCATTTCAGTATAACTGCCATCAGTATGCTGCGTAATTTTAGAATGCATGACAGTCGTGAAGCCATCAATTACCTTTGTTTTTAATACTTCCATAGACCGTGTCTTCTTATCTTGGCTATTGAAGTAGTCAACCTGCATGGGTAAAAAGTGCTGTTTATCAATACGAACAATATAATGATTAAATTCAACGCTGTTTTTATCTTTAGGTACTGCTTTGAGTGTATAGAACTCGTCGTTGGTATTTAAGAGTGTGAAGTTATCTTCAGCGGGGTTACGGCCAGAAACATCTTCATAGAAAAAGTGCGCACCAACAAAAGAAGTACGCTTATCACCTGCTGAAATGCGTTTCACTAAATCAAGTGCAGGTAAATATAACCAGCGGTCATCATCGTTTTCTACTTTTTTTACTACGCGAAAAACCGTGCCTTTTACATCGGTGGGACGTGAAAAAAATACAAGCATGTCTTGGTTGCCCAAATCGGCTTGGTCTTTACGCAGAATAGTAAACTGTCGCATTTGTTTATTGCCTTGAGCATCGACAATAATCATTCTGGCTTGAGCACTGCCATCATCAGCTGAATAATATGACGCTAAATTTGCTTTAGTGATAATTTCATTAGCATCTTTGATATCACCAGCTTGGGCAAAACAAACTAACATTGACCAGCTAAGTATGAAACGAGTCAGTAAAATTTTCATTTTAATATCCTATGAATGTTGAGCTTTTAAGCTTCTCTTTTTGCAAAGAGTGTTAATAAAGCAGGTAATAATACCAGGGTCACTAATGCTGAAAGCGCCATAATACTCGCAAGAAAAAATCCAACGGTTATATAAGGCATTAATGGGGAAAGTAATAATGGCGTAAAACCAATGGCGATAACTATAGCGTTACGTGTAATTGCTCGGCTGGGTTCTTGGAACATTGCTGACAACGCTTGCGCTAAACTACCTAGTTCTTTTTCTAATTCGCGAGCACGTTGTAAAAAGTGAATGGCGAAATCGATAGAAAGCCCTAAAGTCAGAGCAGACAATACCGCAATTGGCATATCGTAATCTTTACCAATCCAGCCAATTAATCCGTAGATCATCGAAATCGTAAGCGTTAGCGGTAACATAGCTAAAATGCCATATTTAAGAGAACGAAAGAGTAAAACCATCATTAAGAAAACGATTACAAATGATGACAATAAACTGTCGACCATGCCTTTTACCATGGCGTCTTGCCAAACAATGTTTAAGTAAGATTTACCTGCCCATTGATAACTTATATCTTTGGGCATGGGGTTTTCAGCAATGTACGCTTCAGCCCAGTTAACAACTTTGGTGGTATGTTGATTATCACCACTGGTCATTTGTAGCCATAGCAAACTTTGTTGATAGTCTTTGGTAACAAAATGCCATAAATCTTGTGGGCGATGCGACGACTGATATTGCAATAATGTTTGAGCAACCCCGTTACTTGATTTAGGAATAGTAAAGTCTTTATCTTCACCAGAAAAAAGTTCGCGATTTACTGTTTTTACAATATCAGCCAAACCGTTACTTTTACCGACTAAGCCTGTGCTAAGTAAAGCTTGTTGAAAATCACTTTGCCAGTTCAATAAGGCTGGATCGAGAAATACTTTATTGTCGTTGAAAGCGGTGTCGGCAATATTAATTAATTCCTCTAGCCATATTTGATCTTCATCGCTGGCTGAAAAAGTTAAATCATCTAATAAAACCAATAAACTATTATTGAATAATGAATCTTGCTCTGACGTTTCTAAATTGTTTATAAAGGCGTTAACTTGTTTTGCGCTATCCGAATTAGCATCAACCTTTGCCAGTGCTTTTTTGAATTTTTGAACCGCAACACTCTTGTCGCTATCGTTATTCTTGAAAACTAACCAAGCATCATAAGTGCCAGCAAAGTGCTCATTCAATACTTTGTCAGCAATTCTAATTTCGTGGTCAGCTTTAAACCAATTTACTGGGTTGTCATTAATTTCAATACGGCTAACGCCTTCAATACTCACTAAGAATAATGCAATAAAGCCAATAAGAATAAGTTTAGTTTTCTGAGTAGCAAAGCGGCCCAAGCGCTCTAATATGCTGGCTAGCTTGCCTTTTTTCTCCATACGTACAATGGCATCATGTAACTTAGCTAATGTTTCAGGCTTTAAGCGAGAAATATAAGCAGGTATGTAAATAATAGTCAGTGCAAAAGCTAATAAAATACCGGTACCAATAAAAGCGCCGAACACCTTAACCGGTGGAATAGGGGTTAACATTAAAGAATAAAAACCAATTGCAGAGGTTACAGAAGTATATAGCATTGGTGTGTA
>CAJWBY010000099.1 GCA_913020705.1 uncultured Colwellia sp. | reverse complement strand
GGTATTGCGAATACATTTATTGCTGCAAATGGTCATAATGTTGGCAAATCATTATATGAAAAAGACTTACTTGATGAAGCTAATCGTTTAACTGCCCAAGCAAAATCAAATGATGGTGATATTCCAGTACCTACAGATGTGTTAACCGGCACAGAATTTTCAGAGACAGCCGTGGCAACATTAAAATCAGTAAACGATGTATCTGATGAAGATATGATTTTTGATATAGGTCCAGATTCAGCTAAAGCATTGGCAGAAATCATCAAAAATGCAGGCACTATTGTTTGGAACGGACCTGTAGGTGTTTTTGAATTTGACCAATTTGGTTCAGGTACAGAAGCAATCGCTAAAGCAATTGCAGAAAGTTCAGCTTTTTCAATTGCTGGCGGTGGAGACACTCTAGCTGCCGTTGATAAATACAACATCGCTGATAAAGTGTCTTATATTTCAACGGGTGGTGGCGCTTTCTTAGAGTTCTTAGAAGGTAAAATACTTCCTGCTGTTGCCATTTTGGAAGAACGCGCTAAAGGGTAAATTATTATCTGAAGACTATGTTCTAAAGAATGCTCTAAACAAAGCCTCTATTTACTCATGTAATAGGGGCTTTTTTATGAAATGTCGCTATTTTTTTAAATTTTTATGCAAACAATAATATTTACTTTCACATCAGTTTCACTCTTTCGTCGTAAACTTACAAAATAAAACTATCAATTCCTTTCATTTTGCGTGCTAAACATGAATATTGATTGTAATTATCGAACATTATTTAAATTAACTATAATAAAAAGATATAAAAACCCAATAACCACATCTTTTTTCTTTTGCCATGACAATTTCTTATCTGATATACTTACGTTACGAAAGCTTAAATTTCATGATGAAACTTTAATTTTGAAGCTTAAAACACACTTTATGACTTAATTTAAATACTTAGGAGTAATTCAATGGCTTTAATTTCTATGCGCCAAATGTTAGATCACGCAGCAGAATACGGATACGGTATTCCGGCTTTTAACGTTAACAACTTAGAACAAGTTAGAGCAATCATGATCGCTGCAGACAAAACCAATAGTCCGGTTATTCTTCAAGGCTCTGCAGGTGCTCGTAAGTATGCTGGTGCACCATTTTTACGTCACTTAATTCTAGCTGCAATTGAAGAGTTCCCTCATATCCCTGTTGTTATGCATCAAGATCACGGTACTTCTCCAAGTGTATGTCAACGTTCTATTCAAATGGGGTTCTCGTCAGTAATGATGGATGGATCTTTAATGTCTGACGGTAAAACACCTTCAAGTTACGAATATAATGTTGATGTTACGCGCAGAACAGTTGAAATGGCACATGCTTGTGGCGTTTCAGTTGAAGGCGAATTAGGTTGTCTAGGTTCGCTAGAAACTGGCGAAGCCGCTGAAGAAGACGGTGTTGGCGCAGCAGGTAAATTAACGTTAGAACAAATGTTAACTGACCCTGAAGAAGCCGCTGACTTTGTTCAGAAAACCCAAGTTGATGCTTTAGCTATTGCTTGTGGTACTTCGCATGGTGCATATAAATTTACACGTCCACCAACAGGCGATATCTTAGCGATTGACCGTATTAAAGCAATTCACTCTCGTATCCCAAATACACATTTAGTTATGCATGGTTCATCATCAGTTCCACAAGATTGGTTAGCTATTATTAATGAATTTGGTGGTAAAATACCGGAAACTTATGGTGTTCCAGTAGAACAAATTTGTGAAGGTATTAAACATGGTGTTCGTAAAATCAACATCGATACCGATTTACGTTTAGCGTCAACAGGTGCAACTCGTCGTTTCTTAGCACAAAATCCAAGCGAATTTGACCCACGTAAATTTTTAGCTGAAACAACCAAAGCAATGACTGAAATTTGTATTAACCGTTATGATGCATTCGGCACTTCTGGTAATGCAGATAAAATCAAACCTATTTCATTAGACACTATGTTTGATTTATACGATGCAGGCAAACTTACAGCTGTAGTAAAATAAACTCTTCGCTTGAACATTCGTCGTTCCTTGCCATCGACGTGCATGGATGCATTAATGCCGCGAAGGCATGGATGCCTAGGAACGGCCATGGCATTACGATATAACGTTCATCCTGAACATAAAAAGGGCTTCGGCCCTTTTTTTATAAGTTTTCGTTATAAAAATTTAATAATAATATTAGTCATTAATAGACAAATTCACTATAATCATGCGCAATTTCATAAAAGAGTATAAAAAATGGACAATATAATTAATTGGTTTACTGAAAACCAATCTATGCTACTAGCAACGTTAATCCAATTTGTTATCGCGATAGCTATTTTTATCATTGGTAAGTTTGCCGCTAAACTTATTAGCTCAGCCACTAAAAAAATCCTGATTCATAAGAAATTCGATGATACCGTTATTTCTTTTATTGCTAGCCTTGTTTATGGCCTAGTAGTCATCGTTGCTTTTATCGCTGCTATTTCCCACTTAGGCTTTAACACGACTTCGTTAGTAGCGATTGTTGGTGCCGCTGGTCTTGCTATAGGCTTAGCTTTACAAGGTTCATTATCTAACTTTGCTTCAGGCATATTGTTAATTTCATTAAAACCTTTTAAAGCCGGTGATTTTGTAGAAATTGCAGGTACTGCAGGTGTTGTTGAAGAAGTTCATGTGTTTTCTACACAATTAAGAACAGGCGATAACAAAACCGTTATTATTCCAAACGGTGGTATCACCAATGGCAATATCACTAATTATTCAGCTAAACCGACCAGAAGAATAGATTTAGTAATTGGTGTTGGCTATAACGCTGATTTAAAAATTACAAAACAAATACTAAACGACGTGGTTAGTAGCCATGCTTTAGTATTGAAAGACCAAGCTATTACCATTGGTGTGAGTGAATTAGCCGATAGTTCGGTAAATTTTGTCGTACGCCCATGGGTAAAAACATCAGATTACTGGCCTGTGCATTTTGATTTATTAGAAACAATTAAAATCGAATTAGACAAAGCAGGTATTGAAATCCCATTTCCACAACTTTCCGTACATGTTAATCAAGAGAATCCAAATGAACAATAAATTAGTAACAGCTGCGCTATTAGCCGGCTTATCACTTAATGCTTTTGCCGAAGACGCGGCTGCTCCTAAAGATCCATTAACAATGTCTGCTGAATTAGGTGCACTTTTCAAGTCAGGTGACAATAAAAGTACTGATATTAAAATTGGCTTTGACGCAGATTACGAAAAAGATTTATGGCGTAGCTCTGTTAGTTTTGACTTGCTTGCGCGTAAAGCAGATGACGAAGATGATAATGGTAATAAGTTCTCTGAAACAACTGATCAAAAGTGGAAAATTGTTGGTCAAACTAACTATACAATAGATACAGAACGCTCAAATTATGTCTACGGAAACGTATCATATGAAGATAATCGTTTTGGCGGATTCGAAAGCCAAGCCTCTATTTCTGCTGGTTGGGGTCGTCGCTGGTTTGAAAGTAAAAATGGAACGTTTGATGCTGACATAGGACCGGGTTACAAAAGTGACGTTGCCCGTTTAAAAGATACTAACGAGAACGAGTACACTGAAACTCAAGGTGCTTTTATGATACAAGCACAAGCTTTATACACTCGAAAAATCAATGAACATGTTGAATTTAAACAACTATTAGTTGTAAAACATGCAACTAAAAGTGGCGAGAATAGTAATTACCAAGCAGAAAGCTCGTTATCAACTAAACTAATTTCAACGTTACAACTTAAAATAAGTTTTAAGGTTGACCATAATACTGAAGTTGCAGAAGAAAAAGAAAATACAAATACTCAAACAGCTATAACACTCGTTTATAGTTTCTAGATTAATCTAGATTGATTATTTTACTCAGCCTTCAACTTTAAACTTGAAGGCTTTTTTTTATACAAACCAATTTTTTCAATCAAAACGTTTTAAGCAAATAAACGATCTATTAATATTCTATTGCCAGTAAGACCTCTCTTTATTCAACCACAAATGACCAAATTCAACATCAAAACTTTGAATCCAAAACCTTAATTGTTCACTGCTATCAATGGCACCAGGACATATAAACCCTGCACGTTCCTTGTCATCCTTGTCATCCTTGTCATCCTTGTCATCCTTGTCATCACGACATACAGTACACCCTGAACGTAAAAAGCCACTTAGATTTAAGTGGCTTTGTGTATATATGACAATGTATCTTTAATTGATATTAAAAATCATAACGTGCAGTTAGTAAGAAGCTTCGCGGAGCTTGATAGCTTGTAGCATTCCCATAGTTAGGATTATTCGAGCCAATGGTTTTATCAAACTCAGTCATATCGTTGTAACTTGCAGCAGTATCAGCATCGAGTAAATTAAATACTTTAGCAGACAATCTAACTTTGCCAGTAGTACCAACATCAATAGTGTAATTAACACTCATGTCTATGCTAGTGATCCAATTCCCATGACCGCCAGCACCACGTGGTGATGGTTGACCGTCAGTGTAGAAGTTATTACGATCCCAATCTTCACACCAGGTAATGTTTTTATCTGCTGCACACGATCCAACATCTTCTGGATGATAACCAAGAATATTACGAGCACGACCTTGTTGAGCGAGTAAAACTAAACCAACATTTAAGTTCTCGGTTATGTCATACGTACCAAATATTTTAAATTTATGCGGAATGTCATTAGACGTTCTACCGTTCGAGTGATCCGTAAACTCAGGACTATCAAATGAACCAGACCAGCCTGGATCAGCTTGTGAATGTGTCCCACTCACTAACCCCTCAGTATTACCTTCCGATCTAGAGTAAGTGTAAGAAGCTTGTAAAGTCGAGTGCTCAGTTGGTCTGCCTTCTAAAGTAAACTCAAGTGCTTGATAAGTTCTTTCGGCCTGTGGCAAGCCAATATAATCAGCAGACCAAGTAACACCTTCCCCACTACTTACAGAACCATCACCATCTTGGTCGTAGGATAAATGAGCTGAAGAACCTGGGTTCATTACAAAGCCTACCCACGAACCACTAATATCCCAATTAGGATCCAATTTAGCCGCTTCCTCAGGGTTCTCTTCCATCCACTTGGTTAATACAAACTTCATGTTAGTATCTTCAATCGAAGATATAAGATCTTGATAAACGTATCGAGCCCCTACAACCCAGTTTTCATTTAATTCATGAGTAACAGCAACAGAAATTTCATCGCTATACATAGGGTCGAGATCTGCATCAACTAATGTTTCATATGGTTGTGTGAACGTACCATCACCGTAGTTAAGCAAGTACATTGATTCTGGATTTGTTGGTAAACCGCCTTGCCCAATTTCATCAAACTTAGCATAATCATACTGGTTAGTTTCACCTAATGTCATTCGAACACTGGTATTAGGAGAGATAGGCATAAAATAACGACCATAGTTTAATGATACTTTAGTAGTACCGTCTCCGTTTACATCCCAAATTGCGCCTAAACGAGGTGCCCACTGATTATCCATATCAGCGTAAACATCTCCTTCACCCGTTTTTGATTCGAATGCACTATTACGTAGACCAATATTTAATGTTATCTCATCAGTAACACGCCAAGTATCCTGAATATAAATAGCGGTGTTTGTTGATTCAGCCGTACCGACACGGTCGTATTCACGTGCTCGGTAATAATCATCACCTGCTGAAATCCCAGTAATTAAACCTTGACCTATATCCGCTCTCTTGCCATTAAGCCAATCTAAAGTTCCCTGACTCATCACACGGTATTCATAAGTCTTGCCGTCACCCGCGTAAGCAATATTATCACTAGTTTCAACCACTTCTTGGCTATAACCAAAACGAATAGTATGATCACCAAATTCCCAATCTAAATCTAAACGAAATTGTGTTCGTTGGTCATCGCGCAACTCTTGCTTGTAATCACCTACCCAGCTTCCAATTTTTTCCCATCCCCAGTTATCACGTCTATCCCATACAGGTGAGTGGTCTGCTGTTGGGTTAATAGAATCTGAAGTCTGCTCAGTAACACCATAAATTGCATTTATAGTGATTTCGTCAGTTATAATACCTGAGTAATTTGCTGACCACATTGAGCCGCCCCAAGTAGACTTGTTAGGAGCAGAAAAAACTTCATCACCGGTTGTACGTGTTGAACGAGATTGTTCCCATTCGTTATTGAGTGCAGTAAAACCAATGTTATGTTCATCATTAATGAACCAGTCAACTTTAGCTAACCAGTAGTCTGCTTGTTTATCTTTTTTGGTATATTGTCTCGAGTCAATTTCGTTTGCATTAGCATATTCATCTTTGATGTCTTGAGGATTAAAAATTCCATAGAAGAACAACGTATCTTCTACAATGGCACCACTAGCATAAATATTGTAGCGAGTTTCTTCGTAGTTGCTATCGCCATTGTTACTTATCATAATTGGGTCGAATGGATAATTACCCTCATCATCAGACTGTAAACTGTAACCCCAAGTATCAGGGGACTGAGATGCCATACTGCTTGGAATATAATCAACAGTTACACCAAATTTAAACTCATTATCACCAGACTTTGAGACTAAATCAGTCACACCACCGATGAATTGGCCGTATTCCGCTGAAACACCGCCCGTCACGATATTTGTTTGAGCTATTGCTTCCCAAGGAAGATCAATATTTCCTAGCCCTTTTCGGATATCAGTGATATTTAAACCGTTTAAGAAGAAGCCATTTTCAGCAACCGATGAGCCATTAAAAGATGCGCCACGACCATAGTCTGCATCAGGATCTGCTGCGAGAGAAGAGCCAGGAGCTAATAATGCAACCGACGTAAGATTTTGTCCAACCGGTAATCGTGCTATATCGTCAGCGGTTAATATTAACTGTGTCGTTGAGCTTTCAAAATCCACCATGTTAATATTTGAGCCTACAACACTTATTCGCTCCGTGCCTGTTTCAAACATGGCAATATTATATTTTGCTGAACTACCGGCTTTAACAACAACTTCTTTTTCTTCTATTGTTTCATAACCATTCTTGCTAAAGGTAACAGTGTATTTACCAATAGGAAGAGCTTTTACATTAAAGTCACCTTTAGCATTTGTGGTAGTTGTTCGTGTTAAACCTTTACTTTGGTGCTTTAGAGTAACTTGAACATCAGAAAGTTTAGTCCCTGACTCAACAATTACGTGACCAATCAAAACTCCACTTGTTTTATCAGCGGCCATAGCTGAAGGCATAGAAAGCATTAACGCTGCACCAACAGCAATAGCTGCTAATGTCTTTTGTGGCTGAAAACCACTTTTATTATTATTCATATTAATCCCCTTAATGAAACGCGCATCGCACGTAAATTACTGTTTGAAACAGTTTATTTTTATAACTCGTTAAATATACTGTATACAATATATTTAACGAGAGTGTATTGAACAAAAAGAGAACGATCAACGATCTTTTTCATATTTATTGAACTAATTCACAATAATTTTACAACAAAGAATAAAATCAACAACTTGCAGATTGTATATACATTGTTAAATAAACCAAATTTATGATGATAAATAGATGGTATCACCGAATTTTAAATGAAAACCGATTGAGCCAATCCAACAGTAAATGATGAAATGATAATGTCTTACACTTATTTTTATTTGGACAAAAAAACACTACAAATAGCGATAAACTAAGAAAGAAGTATAATTTGTGTAATCATTGCGTGGCGAGGGATATCAATAGAACGCTACTAAAGACAATGTTGAAGTCAAAATAATCGGATAGCAGTATGACTTGCTATCATGTTTTAATGGAAGGGTTTGTTATTTATGATGTTTGAGTTTATTAATTTCAAGTCAAAAAAAAACCTTAGCATTTTTGAAAGTGCTAAGGTTTATTATTATTTACAATGTATAAAGAGGGTGTTTATTCCCATTCAATCGTCGCAGGTGGCTTACCTGAAATATCGTAAACTACACGAGAAATGCCATCAATTTCATTGATAATACGATTCGATACTAACCCCAAGAAATCATATGGTAGGTGTGACCAACGCGCTGTCATAAAGTCGATGGTTTCAACACAACGCAATGATACAACCCAATCATATTTACGCGCATCACCCATAACTCCTACTGATTTTACCGGTAAGAATACGGTAAACGCTTGGCTTACTTTTGTGTATAAATCATGGTTGTGCAATTCTTCAATAAAAATAGCATCGGCACGACGTAATAAGTCAGCATATTCTTTTTTCACTTCACCTAAAATACGCACACCTAAACCAGGTCCAGGGAACGGGTGACGGTAAAGCATGTCATACGGTAAACCTAGCTCTAAGCCAATTTTACGTACTTCATCTTTAAATAATTCACGTAATGGTTCAACTAAACCTAATTTCATGTAATCAGGTAAACCGCCAACGTTATGATGCGATTTAATCACATGCGCTTTGCCAGTAGCTGAAGCCGCTGATTCAATCACGTCAGGGTAAATTGTACCTTGTGCTAACCATTTGGCATTATCAAGCTTGTTAGATTCTTCTTCAAAAACGTCAATGAATACATTTCCGATAATTTTACGTTTTGCTTCTGGTTCACTTTCATCTGCTAATCGGTTTAAGAACCTTTCTTCAGCATCAATTTTAATGATGTTTAATCCGAAATGATCACCGAACATTTCCATCACTTGTTCGCCTTCGTTCAAACGAAGCAATCCGTTATCTACAAAGACACACGTGAGTTTATCGCCAATGGCACGATGTAATAACATAGCAACCACTGATGAATCTACACCACCAGAAAGACCTAGGATGACTTCGTCGTCACCTATTTGAGCTTTCATTTTTGCGATAGCATCATCAATGATTGATGCTGAAGTCCATAATTTTTCACACTGACAAATTTCAATAACAAAGTTTTCTAATATACGTAAACCTTGTTTAGTGTGCGTAACTTCTGGGTGGAACTGCACGCCGTAGAATCTCTTCTCTTCGTTGGCCATGGCGCCATAGGCACAACTTGCTGTTTGTGCAACGTTAACAAAACCTTCAGGGATAGCTGAAACTTTATCACCGTGACTCATCCAAACGTCAAGTAAAGCATTACCATTATCACCAATACTGTCTTCCACATTGTTGAATAACGCAGATTTAGCAATAAGTTCAACTGCTGCATAACCAAACTCTTTATGACTCGAACTTTCAACGCCACCACCAAGTTGTTCTGCCATAGTTTGCATGCCGTAACATATACCTAATACTGGTACACCAGCGGTATAAACGTATTCAGGCGCTCTTGGTGAATTATCTTCAGTTACTGACTCAGGACCGCCAGCTAAAATAATACCTGTTGGGTTAAAACCTTTAATTTGCTCCTCGGTTACATCCCAAGACCAAAGTTCACAGTAAACGCCTATTTCACGAACGCGACGGGCGATTAGTTGTGTGTATTGAGAACCAAAATCTAATATCAGTATTCGGTGATCATGAATGTCTTTACTCATGTTGTTTTCCTACTTTATTTAACTATTTATAAAATGAACAGGCTGAGTTATTTATTGATAACTCAGCCTGTTTGAATTTTTTTCACTTATCAAACTAAGATAAGAATAGTTGAAATTGAAGCTAGTTAGCATTATGGCAAAGAAAAAGCACGGAGTTGACGCTAGTCAATGAGTACTTTTGATGCAGCCATCATGTTAAATAGCAATAATTTCAGCTGTTCGACTAGCCCATTCGATAATTTGGAGCTTCTTTAGTGATGGTTACATCATGTACATGCGACTCGCCCATACCGGCAGAAGTTATTTTCATAAACTCTGGTTTAGTACGCATAGTCTCAATATCTTTAGAGCCAGTTAAGCCCATAGATGAACGCAGTCCACCCATTTGTTGATGTATAATTGCCGCTACAGGACCTTTATAAGCAACGCGACCTTCAATACCTTCTGGTACTAATTTGTCTGCTTCACCTTCCGACTTTTGGAAGTAACGATCACTTGAACCATCTTTTTGCGCCATAGCACCTAAAGAGCCCATACCACGGTAAGATTTATAGTAACGACCTTGATAAAGCTCTACCTCTCCCGGCGATTCTTCTGTACCAGCAAACATGCTGCCAACCATGACACAATGCGCGCCAGCAACTAATGCTTTAGCAATGTCACCCGAGAAACGAATACCGCCATCAGCAATAACAGGAATACCTGTACCTTTCAAGCCTTCAACGGCATTTGAAATAGCCGTTAACTGTGGAACACCAACACCTGTAACTATACGTGTAGTACAAATTGAACCAGGACCTATACCAACTTTAACAGCGTCAACACCGGCATCAGCCATCGCTTTAGCGCCTGAAGCAGTAGCTACGTTGCCTGCAATAATTTGTAAATCAGGATATTTATTACGTGCTTCTTTCACACGATCTAATACGCCTTGTGAATGTCCATGCGACGTATCAATTAATAATACATCAACACCAGCAGCAACTAATGCGTCAATACGTTCATCAGTTCCTGCGCCAACGCCAACAGCTGCTCCAACACGCAAGCGACCTAGTTCGTCTTTACAGGCGTTAGGTTTATCTTCTGCTTTTTGATAATCTTTCGCTGTGATCAAACCAACAAGTTTGAAAGCATCATCAACAACTAATATTTTTTCAATACGATTTTCATGCATCAAACCCAAGATTTCTTCTCGGTCTGCGCCTTCTTTTACCGTCACTAAATTTTCTTTCGGTGTCATTAAAGCAGAAACAGGTTTTGTTAAATCTGTTTCAAAGCGTAAATCTCGTCCGGTAATAATACCCACAAGATTGTGGTTTGTATCGACAACTGGAAAGCCAGAAAAACCTAAGTCATCTGCTTTGTGCATAACTTCTTCAATAGTAAAATTAAGACTAACCGTAACAGGGTCTGAAACAATACCGCTTTCGTATTTTTTTACTTTAGAAACATTCTTCGCTTGTTCAGCAATAGTCATATTCTTATGAATAAAACCTAAACCGCCTTCTTGCGCTAACGTTATTGCTAGGCGAGCTTCAGTAACTGTGTCCATAGACGCAGAAATCATCGGTACATTTAAGTTAATTTTACGGGTTAATTTAGTTTTTAAATCAGCCGTGTGTGGTAGAACTTTCGAATGGGCAGGTACAAGTAGTACATCATCAAAAGTTAGTGCTTCTTGGGCAATTCTTAGCATCGCAACATCTCTCAAAAGGCATGGGTGTAGGGAGGAATATTGCGGCAGAATTTTAACCGTTTTGTTGTTTAAGAACAACATAAATTTAAAGATAAGCTAAAATAAATTCCCCTAGATACTTTAAAGAAATATATAATAATCACTAATATCGCATTAACATTAGAAAAAGTAAGCACTTTATGGCTACACAGCACATTTTACAAGTAAGTGAACTCACAAAAAAAGTAAAGTTCATGCTAGAAAGTGAACTTAATACCGTATGGTTATGTGGTGAAATATCAAATTTCGTTGCTGCTAGCTCTGGACATTGGTATTTGTCATTAAAAGACAGTAAATCACAAGTGCGTTGTGCGATGTTTAAAGGAAATAATCGGCGAGTAAGGTTAGCGGGGAGTTCTGCTCCTCGCAACGGCCAACAAGTTTTAGTACGTGCAAAAGTTTCATTATATGAGCCGCGTGGTGACTTTCAATTAATTATTGAAATGATGGAAGATGCAGGTGAAGGTTTATTACGACAACAATTTGAACAGTTAAAAAGTAAACTCAATGCTCAAGGTTTATTTGGTCAACAGTTCAAGCAAGAAATTCCTAGAAACATTAGTACTGTCGGTATAGTTACTTCACCAACGGGTGCTGCAGTTAAAGATATTATTTCTGTGCTTCAAAGGCGTAACCCATCAATTTCTATTGTTATTTACCCTGCCCTTGTACAAGGACAGCAAGCTAAAAATGATATTGTGCACGCGATTGATAGTGCTAATCAGCGTGAAGAGTGTCAAGTATTAATAGTGGGTCGTGGAGGCGGTTCTCTTGAGGATTTGTGGAGTTTTAATGAAGAAGATGTTGTAAATGCGATATTTCATAGCCGCATACCAATTATCAGTGCGGTAGGACATGAAATAGATACAACATTGAGTGATCTTGTTGCTGATTTAAGAGCACCTACACCATCAGCGGCTGCAGAACTAGTTTCTCAAGACAATAGTGAATTACAAGGTCGATTGATTGACTTATCCAAACGCGCTCAACTCCTATTTACACAAAAAGTAAGACAAGAAAATTTAACGTTAACAACGCTTAATCATCGATTAACGCAAGTTCATCCTGAAAGAAAACTACAACAACATCAGCAAAAATCCGATGAGTTAACTATGCGTTTAGATAAAGCAATACAGCGTGAAATAGAACGTTTTAGAAGAACGCCAGAAAAATTAGCGCAAGCTTTACAACATTGCGATCCGACAAAGCAGATATTTTTCAATAAAAATCAAATATCACAACTTGATGAAAGACTTAAACGCGGATTACAACTTTTAATTAAAACTAAAAATGAAAATTTTGTAAGTATTATTGAGCAATTAAATATTGTTAGCCCACTTGCGACTATTGCTCGTGGCTATAGCGTGACTCGTAATAGCAAACATAAAGTCATTCGTTCAACAACTCAGGTAGAAATTGGTGATACATTAACGATTCAAGTAAACGATGGTAGCGTGTATTCACAAGTTATTAGTAAATATTAATTTTCTGCAATCACGGTATGCTGAAGTAACTTAATAACTGACGTTTTACTTTCCTCTTCAAATTTCAAACCGACACAAAGTCCATTACTTTGTGATTTGAAACTACAAATTTGTGCCGAAAATTTTAAATTTCCTAATCCTTGAAAATCTTCAACAACTAATTCAACGGCTTTGTCCTTTTCCATCACGAGAGATTCACCATTATTGATCAATACTTGGCAACCGTTTACAGAAATATCAATCATGGTAGCTAACCAATATTCTTTAGCTACTTTTATTTTTACAACGATATCAGTGTCAATGCGCATTGCAGATCGTAGACTTTGCAAACTAACAGAGCGTGGAAATTCAAGTACAATTATTCGAGATGGAATTTGTAGCGTTTGTTTTACATTACTAACAAAAGCAACCACAGCTCCCTCATGTCCTTCTATTAATCCCCTCACAGTCATGGACATACCTTGAGTAATATATTGAGAAAAATTCCCAAGTTTACCCGGTTCTGGATATTGAATCAGCACATATTGCTTTGGTAAATAACCAATAAAAGTACTACGAAATTTTGCCTTTTGTCCTGCAGGAGTAGATATATCAAGAGTGATAACAGAACCTGAGTGTAATAAACCAAGATTTCGGTCAAGGCGATTCGCTGTTGTAATTTTTTGGGGAGTTGCAGGCATAATATCTACACTTAAAAATACATGTTCTCAATGTAGCACTTAGCAAAAAGCCAATCAAATGATTGGCTTTAGTAATTTACAATTATTGCTATGTTAAAAGAATGGCTTAATCCTTTTTATAACCTTGAGTTGCTCTAGCCATTTTCTTTTGCTGGGTATAATTCAGTTTTTTCTTACCGGCAAATGGATTAGTGGTTTCTCTGAATTCAATGCGAATTGGCGTGCCCATAATTTTTAATGATTTACGATAATAATTCATTAAGTAACGTTTATAAGAAACTGGAAGTTTCTTAGCTAAATTACCATGAATAACAATAATTGGAGGGTTATAGCCACCAGCATGCGCGTATTTAAGCTTAATTCGGCGTCCTTGACTCATAGGTGGCTGATGATCAAACACAGCCATATCTAATATCTTAGTCACCATTGCAGTAGATATACGTTTCGTTGCAGAAATAAAAGCTTCTTCAACAGACTCATATAAATGGCCAACACCAGTACCGTGTAATGCCGAGATAAAGTGTATACGTGCAAAATCAATAAAACCTAAACGACGATCTAATTCAGTTTTAATACGATCTTTTACATGTTCTTCTAAACCATCCCATTTATTTACCGCGAGTACTAGCGATCGGCCTGCTTCTAATATAAAACCAAGCAAACTTAAATCTTGATCTGTAATACCTTCGCGAGCATCTATGATTAACAAACACACATTCGCATCTTCAATTGCACGTAAAGTTTTAATCACTGAATACTTTTCAACAACATCAGTTACATTTTTACGTCGACGAATACCTGCTGTATCAATAAGGGTATATTCGCGTCCATTATGTTCCATTGGGATATAAACACTATCGCGAGTGGTGCCAGGCGCATCATAAACAACGACACGGTCTTCACCTAAGATACGGTTAGTTAGTGTTGACTTACCTACATTAGGCTTACCAATAATGGCAAGTTTTATTTTGTCATTTTCAAAAGGAGCTTCTGCAATTTTTTCTTCATCAGTCTTGCTAGAAAACTCTTGATCACCATCAAACTCAGCGTTTTCACGAGCTTCACCAAGCGCTTCTATATGAGGCGTTAATGCTAATGTTAATAACTGCGTAACACCACGGCCATGAGCAGCAGCAATTTTATGAACGGTATCACCAAGCGATAACTCATAAAACTCTGCAACAGCAGAATCAGCGTCGATACCATCAACTTTATTCGCAACCAAAAATATTCTTTTATTTTGTTTACGAAGGTAATCAGCAATACCTATATCCGCAGATGTTAAACCATCGCGAGCATCTACCAAGAATAAAACTGCATCGGCTTCTGCTATCGCCATTAATGACTGCTCAGCCATTAATGCATCAATACCTTGTTCATTGCCATTAATACCGCCGGTATCAATAACAATAAAGGGGTGATCTTCTACTTTAGCTTGACCATACTGGCGATCTCGCGTTAAACCCGGATAGTCTGCGACGAGAGCATCACGGCTTCGGGTTAATCGGTTAAATAACGTCGATTTGCCAACATTAGGACGCCCGACAAGTGCAACAACTGGAAGCATGTTTACCTCTATAACTTCATTTTAGAGTAAACACCGTTATGCAAAATGCAAAACTTTTACTCTATTTAATAACAAACAACGGCTCCAATGCATTGTGCAATGGAGCCGTTTAATTCTAGCTGATAAAAAAGCTTATGGAATTTTTATCGCTTGTAAATCACCATTTCGTGATTGTGCATAAATAATATCTTCGTGAATAGTCGGCGCAATATTTAAACCGCTGCTGTCTACTTCATGGCGAGCAACAATGTTACCCGTCGTTTGATCGATGAAATGAAGATACCCTTCAAAATCACCAACAACAATATAATTCCCTAAAACGGCTGGTCCCGTAACATCACGATTAGTTAATGAAAGTTGACTCCATGTTTCAAGACCGTTTTGACGGTCAATAGCATAAATATGACCTTTGATATCGGTTAAAAATATAGTATTTCCACTAAAAGAAAGCTGACGATATGATGAATATTGGCGTTCCCATAAAATACGGCCGGTTCGTAAATCAGCAGCTGCCAAATGACCTCTAACAGATATGCTATAAACTTTATCACCATAAATTACAGGGGAAGAATCAACATCAATAACACGTTCTAATTGTGTAGAACCAGTCGCTTCACCAACTTCTGCAGTCCAACCTTCTTGACCATTTTCAAGAATATAAACTTTCATGGTTCCATCAGCTGAACCAACGACAACACCACCAGAAGAAATAGCTGGAGAGCTTACACCACGTAAAGTTAATGCGGGCACTTCTTGTTCGATCTGCCATTCAACGTTACCATTCGACGCATTAAACGCTTTGATAACGCCAGAAGCTGTATTGACAACTAATATTCCGCTATCAATCGCAGGAGCTGCAATAACTTCACCTTTAACTTCACCTTGCCAGTCAAGTTTGCCAGTATCAGCATCCAACGCGAATACTTTACCATTCTCACTACCAATAAATAGTTTGTTGATACCGGTGATCGGTCCACCATTTAATAATGCAGATTTTCGACTATCAAAAAAGCCACGTTCACCTTTTGAATCACTTAAATCTGTTGACCAAATTTTTTCGCCTTTTTCAAGTCCAAAAGCGATTACATCACCTTCTCGACTTGCGGAATAGAGTTTCCCATAAGCAACACTTGGTTGAATACGCGAAAAGTAATCACTAACACCATTACCAACGTTTGATTCCCAAAGCACTTCAGCTTCAAAAGCTGCATTGATTTCTGTTAATTCTGCAACTTTAGTCGCTTCGTCTTCATCATCTGTTGTCGAACAAGCGCCTAGCCCTAATGACAATAGCGCTATCGCTAACAACTTTTTATTAAAGCCTAATTTTTTTAGCATATTAATGATCAGCCTCTTTATTTAGCAATGGTTGATAATTGAGCTAAATCATTTAATTTCATTTGTAATGCGACATTATTTTCTTGGCCTTCTACATCAAGTGCTGCTTGATAAGCATTACGAGCAAGCTCTGCTTTTCCTTGTTTAAAGTAAGCATCACCTTTAGCTTCTTCAATCGCACTTTTAAATGACTCAGGCATGGTTACAGATAACGTTGCTAATGCTTCGGTATACTGTTCAAGTTGAATTTGCACACGTGCTAAACGGATACTAGCAATAGCCTTAATACCTTGGTTTTTAGCATTTTCAATCGCTGTATTTAAATGTATAGCGACTTGCGGCCAATCTTTATGGCTAGAAGCTTCTTTTGCTAATGCAAACGCTGTTAATGACGCATAACTAGAATCTTTATTTTCAGTAATAAACTTATTAGCATTAGCAGAAAAAAGTGTGTCCTCTTTACCTGCACTTTCCATGACAGTTTGATAAGCATCAGAAGTTTCAACTTCATTCGCTAATTGCGCGTCTTTATAGTAGTTAAAACCAATAAAACCAGCAAAACCTAAAGCTAAACCAGCAATAACTGCAGTACCATTTTCTTTCCAAAAACCTTTAATGGCTTCTACTTGTTGTTCTTCTGTTTGATAAACGTCCACTACTTCACCTTAAATTAAACTGTTTAATAAAGCTGGCACTTG
>CAJWBY010000098.1 GCA_913020705.1 uncultured Colwellia sp. | reverse complement strand
GGTTTAACAACATCAGGTAAATTAACCGGCACACGTGTAAAAAAACTCAGCGCTAATAACAACAAATAATATTGTTGTTGGCAGTGTTGTAAAAGCGATTGTTTACTCATTTATCGTTCAGCTCTGCTATCTTTCGAATCAGTCACATCAGTCACTTGGGCTTGAGAAAAACTTGCCATGTCATTATAAAATGCGGCAGAAGCTTGAATTAACGGTAAAGCCAAAGCTGCTCCTGTGCCTTCTCCTAGTCGTAATCCTAAATTCAATAATGGCTTAACATTTAAATAATCGAGCATTTTCTGATGGCCTTGCTCACCGGAGCAATGGGCAAAGATCATATAGCCTTTAACATTTTCATTCAGCTCTATGGCTAGCATAGCTGCCGCGGTACAAATAAAGCCATCAACAACAACCAGCATTTGTTTCTCTGCCGCGGCTAACATTCCTGCGGTAATTTGTACTATTTCAAAACCACCTAAACGCGCTAAAATGTCTTTAGCATTTGTAAGATTTCCTTGATGAAGCGTTAATGCTTGTTCAATAACTTGCTGCTTTCGTTTGACGACGTCATCACTTATGCCAGTGCCTCGTCCAACGCTTTCTATTGCAGAAATATTCATCACTGCTGACATAATTGCCGAAGCTGATGTTGTATTGCCAATACCCATTTCACCAAAAGCGATGATATTACAGCCGCCTTCATGGGTTGATTTTACTAAGGTCGTCGCTTTCTCAAAACCTAATTCTACTTGTTCTTTGCTCATAGCAGGCGATACATTCAGCGGTTCAGTAATGTGACCTAAACGTTGATCAATAACACCCGAATAACTTTGTGCTGGAGATAGAATACCGGCATCAACGACACTTAATTGCCAACCTAGTTGTTTACAAAAGACATTAATGGCGGCGCCACCTTTCGCAAAATTAGCCACCATTTGTGACGTCACTTCACTAGGCGCAATTGAAACTCCTTCGGCAGCGACGCCATGGTCGCCAGCAAAAATAAATAAATTAGGCTTATTAACACTTAGCGATTTATTGTTATTATTTGATGATGACAACTGAACGCGTGCAATTCTTTTGGCGGTATCTTCTAATTGCCCTAATGCTCCCAAGGGCTTCGTTTTCCCATCAATCGTCGCTTGAATCTCTTCATCAAATGCATGGCTGATTTTTTTAATATAAAAGTTCATCAATAGTTCCTTTAAGCTTTATTTTTGCGGAAGTACAGCAAGGATAAAAAGAATAAACTACCAACAGCGGATGTTATAACACCCACAGGAAGCTCTTGGTTCTCTAGAACGATACGGGATAGCACATCAACCCAAATCATGAAAATCCCGCCAACTAAAGCTGTTAACATAATGCCAAAAACAGTGCCTTGAGAAACAAAATATCGCACAATATGCGGTATCATCAGGCCTACAAAACCAATGCCGCCACACAAAGAAACAAGTGTTGCCGTGATCAAGGAACTCAGTACGAGCATCACCAAACGAAAACGGTTTACATTTATGCCCAACGTTGTCGCACTTTCATCACCTAATAACATTGCGTTTAATTGGCGCCGATACGCTAACATCATCACTACACAACTAGTAATAACTACAGCTGGAAACCATAAAACACCCCATTGTGCTCGTGAAAAACTGCCCATCGTCCAAAATAATACTGCGGTTACTGCTTGGGGATCTGTGTGATAAAGCAATAAACTTGTGAATGAACTAAACAAAAATGACAAAGCCACGCCTGCCAATAGCATCGACTCTACTTGCTGGCTTTGTTTACGACCAGAGATCATCAACAGCATTAACATCGCTATTAAACTTCCTGCAAAAGCAGCTACAGGTGTCACCAATGAGATTGTGCTACCAAGTAAAACAATAGAAATAACGACACCTAAAGATGCGCCTGAAGAAATACCAAAAAGGTAAGGGTCAGCTAACGGGTTTCGCGTAACCGTTTGTAAGATAAGCCCTGATACTGCTAAGCCACAACCCGCTAAAAACGCTAAAATTGCGCGCGGCATTCTCAGTTCCCAGATAATACGTTCAAAAAACAAAACATCTCGAGTGTCTTTTTCTTGTGAGAAACTCGCAAGTAAACTTGAAATAACATCACTAAAGCTAATATCCGCTGCCCCTAAAGATAAAGAAGCGATAAAACTCAATAGGCCGAAACTGAGGGTAAGAAAAAGAATCGCTGAGTAATTAGTTCTATTCATGGGTAAACTCACTTTTATGCTCACTTCGAGTTAAGGTTTTATCGTGAGTGTCGTAACCATAAAAATATGAAATATGCGGAACATTGTGCTGAGAATGAACAGATACTTCTGCGCAAACGCCAAAGACATTCGACAACATTTCACTCGTAATAACTTTTTGTGGTGTGCCCTGCTCAACCAACTTACCTTTATTTAATACAATAAGCTGATCGCACATCGCGCTTGCAAGATTTAAATCATGAAATGATGCAATAACGGTTATACCCAGTGATTTAGCTAACTCGATGACCTGAATTTGATAACGCACATCTAGATGACTGGTGGGTTCGTCCATAATTAACAAGCTAGGTGATTGCACAATGGCACGTGCAATCAATGCTCTTTGCTTTTCGCCGCCAGACAAGTGTTCAAAATTTTGTAAGGTTTTTTCAACTAAACCGACTTGTTTAATGGCACAGTCTATTTTTTTTCTGTCGCTGGATTGTTCACGGGTAAATAAACCTTTATGCGGAAGTAACCCCAGAGCAACAATGTCATACACGGTTAAATTAAAATGCGTAGGTGTTTCTTGTAAAACTACAGCAATATCTTGCGCGTATTGATAAGCGTCGTATTGTTGCCAAATATCTTGTTGGTTGAATTTAACTGAACCTGAATCTGGTTTTATATAACGATATAAGCATCGCAGTAAACTCGACTTTCCAGCACCATTAGGTCCCAGAATTCCGGTAAAACTACCTTTATTTATAGCAAAAGAAATATCATCTAGAATGAGCTGATTATCAGCATGCCAAGAAACATGCTGCACTGAAAGCAATTCAGTTATCGCTGTAGATATTGATGAGGATTGATCATTGCTAGTATTCAAAAATTGCTACTCACACGTATTGACACTTTGGAGTAGCCAAACAGAGCACAATCAATATCTAGTATTTTGAAAACAATACAAGAGTTGAATATACAATGTTCGAGTAATCCCGCTCGACTTTGTTGATTATGCCTACCCTTTAGATAGACAACTGACTCTTAATTAATGGGTATCCTGACTCAAGCTTTATACCATTAGAACAAGACTAATAAAGCTTTTACAGTTGCGGGTACAGTTGTGGATTCTCACCACATTCCCACATTAAAAAGGAGTTAACTAATTTTATCAGGCGATTATCGTCAGCTAGCTAAAAATAGCAAGGTTTAATTGCCAATAAAGGTGAAAATATAGACAAATGTACTAAATATCTTACCAAACAATTTTTGGCCAAACCGCACCTTGTTCATCAGTGTAAACCGTAATTTTGACCAGTTTGGCGTAAGGGATGTCAATATTACTCATGTGAGCGGTGCCGGGTATGGGCAATTTCAACACACGCGCAATAAGATGTTTAATAACGCCGCCATGGACAACGACCAATGTATTTCCTTTTGATGAACTTGATAACCATTGCTGCCACCACATATCAACCCTTTGTACAAAATTATCCATAGCTTCACCATTAGGTGGAGTATGATCCCAAGGGTTTTGCCAAAAATCACCAATAGAACTCTGATGCTTACTCGATTTTATTTCCCATAAATTTTTATATGTTCTTCCATCCCAATCACCAAAATCCATTTCCTTCAGCCTATCGTCGAGCTGAAGAATAATATTATTGTTCATTGCATATTCTTCGGCAAACAATCTGCAACGTTGTAATGGTGAACTTATACAGTAAGATATTTCAGGTAATTGTTGGCTGGTTTTCCATAACGATCTTAAGCCGTTATCAGAAAGCGCAACATCGGTTTTACCGGTTAAAATACCGGGTGTCGCAATTTCACCATGACGTAATAAATATAAAGTGCGTTGATGCAATGCCCAGTACCTTTTTAAAAAGTTTTCGCTAAAGTATTAATAGGGTAACCTTAAATTTAATATTGCGTAAGTTATATATTTCTCTAAATTAAAGCTAAACAACATATTAAAACTTGCATTAAATATCATGCTATAAAGACATGATTTTAATTAACTTGGGTATCGTTACAATTGTTGCTATATTGTTGGAATGATAAACATTTAAAGTAATTCTCATTTGCTTAGGAAACGCTTTGCCAACGCTACCCAAAAAACAACTATTATTACTCAATACTAATACGCAAAGACTCGCATTATTAGGAGAATTATTAGTAACAGGCACTCAATTTAACATTTTGATAGCTTCATCAACTCGAGAAGCGATTAATATATTAAAAAATGAAGCTATTGATTTTGTTGTAAGTAATATTAACTTAGACAATTTTGATGGTTGGCGTTTAGCTAGGATGGTACGTTCTGGTGTTTTGAAATGCTCCGCTGATACGCCTTTTGTAGTAGTTGCAAATACTTGGTGTGAACACATTGCAAGTGCTACAGCACGAGAATTTGGTATCAACAGTCTTATTTCCTTTTCAGAACATGAAAAGTTATTAACCATCATAAACGATAATCAACTTACCCCCCTTGAAGATATGGAAAAATCTTCTTTGTTAGTCATTGAAGATAATCCTGATACCCGCCATTTAGTCAGTAGGATTTTAGCCACTCGTTTTACTATTGATAGTGCTGAAGATGGTGAATCAGGTTTAGATTTATGGCGTAAGAATAATTACTCACTCGTATTACTCGATGTTATGTTACCGGGCATATCTGGCAATCAAGTGCTTGAAGCTATGATGCAAGAAAAACCGTCTCAATCTGTCGTAATAATGACCGCCAATCATACGATGGAACTGGCTGAAGAGTTAATGTTAAATGGTGCGGCAGACTTTGTTACCAAACCTTTTAGAGCTGAGCAACTTCGCCGTGTATGTGAAACAGCATCAAGACGTGAAGACTACATCATTAGTAATTTACAGTTTGCTGACAAAGTAAAATCTTTGAATCAAAGCCGTGCCCAATATAAAGAAATATCAGAGCAACACCAAAGTTTGTTAGATCAACTTGGCTCTATTATTATTGAGCTTGATGATAACGGTAATATTAGTTTTTTGAATAAGGCATGGGAAAAATTTACAGGTTACTCGATTAATGAATCGCATCAGCGTTCATTACTCGACTTTATGGAAAAACCTCATGCGACTGGAAGTTATATTTCCAACGAATTAAAAACCATTCTTTCAGGCAACGTAAAATCACACAACTTTGAATTTAAACTGAAAAATAAATTTAGTGAAGAATTATGGGTCGAAGCACGTTTCGAAATAACCATGGCAAAAGATCATAAAAGCCGTTGTATTTCAGGCACTATCGATAATGTAACATCTCGTAAAAAAGCACAAAGTGATCTTGAATACCTTGCCATGCACGACGGCTTAACAGGCCTTTATAATAGGCTTTACTTTGAGACGGAATTGAAACAATTTTCTGCTACTGCTTCTCGCGGTAATGGTCCTCACGCTTTACTTTATTTAGATCTAGATCGCTTTAAAGTGATTAATGATACGTTAGGCCACCATCATGGTGATGTTGTTTTACGCAATATATCAGAATTACTTAGTTCTCGTTTAAGAGAAACAGATTTTATTGCTCGCATCGGTGGTGATGAGTTTGCATTATTATTTCCCAATACAGATCAAAATACAGCACTCACATTATCAACTAATTTATGTAAATTACTTGATGATTACCAATGTAGAATTGAAGGTCAGGTTTTTAAAGTTAATTGTTCTATCGGTATTGCCGAAATTAACGGTGAAGAGTTTTCCGGTGAAGAATTAGCTGCTGAAGAGTATATGAAACGGGCAGATATAGCGCTCTATGCAGCAAAGAAACAAGGACGTAATATAGCCCACATTTATAGTAAAGATGACGCGTTAAGTAAAGACTTACAAGCGAGCCTTGAATGGGCAAGAACACTACATCAAGCAGTAGCAGATGATAATTTAGTATTGCATTTCCAGCCTATTGTAAATATTAAAACAAAAGAAATTGCCTATTACGAAGCGTTAGTCCGGTTAGAGCTTGATGGAAAAATAATACCTCCTGGTGATTTTATTCCTGCATTAGAACGTGAAGGCGATATGAGCTTGCTAGACAGGCAAGTGATCAGTAAAGCTATTTATTACTTAGCCCATCACAGCGAATTAAAAAAAATAGCGATCAATTTATCCGCACAGGGATTCAGTGATGAGCGACTATTACCGCTTATTAAAGAGAAGCTGGAACAATATCAAGTTAATGCCAATCGTATAATTTTTGAGTTAACCGAAAGTGCCAGTCTAAGTAACATAATCGCTACGCAAAATATGATTGAAAAACTTAGCGCCCTAGGTTGTGCTTTTTCTATTGATGATTTTGGTACAGGTTTTAGCACCTTTAATTACCTTAAGCAGTTGCCAGCAGAATCAGTAAAAATAGATGGCTCATTTATTGTAGATTTAGCCACTAATCCTGTCGACTTAGCGCTAGTTAGAGCGATTTATGAAGTAGCAACGGCTTTGGGTAAAAAGACGGTGGCAGAGTTTGTAGAAAATGAAGAGACTCTGACTATACTCTCTGAAATAGGTGTTACCTATGCACAAGGTTATCATTTGGGCAAACCCAAGCCAGTCAATGAAATATTCAAATAGGGTTATTTAATTAATAAAAAATAATAATACACATAATAATAATTAGAGGTATTAAATGAAGATATCAATATTAGCTAAAGAGAATTTACAAAAGGAGGTTAAATTAGACAAGGATTGGGATAACGCAGATTTAATTATAGAGTATTTAAGATTACTCGAAGTTGAATTTATATTTGGTGTACCAGGTGGGGCTATTGAACCACTTTTTAACGCTTTAGCAAGAAGAGAAAAAGACGGAGGGCCTAAAATAATTGTTGCCCGACATGAAGCTGGTGCAGCTTTTATGGCGGAGGGTTATGCAAGAGAAACTGGCAAGCTTGGCGTATGTTGCGCAACCACAGGGCCTGGCTCAACCAACCTTTTAACAGGTGTAGCTTCAGCCTACGCTGATAATGTTCCTCTTTTAATTATTACCGCACAAACTCCTTTACCTAAATTCGGAAGAAATGCTTTACAAGATTCTTCTTGTACTGCCGTAGATACCGTCTCTATTTTCAAACATTGCACTCGCTATAGCACCCTTATTTCGCATACTGATCAAATTAATACGAAGTTAATCGCCGCTATTATGGCAGCAAACAGAACGCCAAATGGGCCGGCACATATTAGTATTCCTTCTGATATATTACGTCAAAAACCGACTAAAGGCTCTGAAATTAAGATCGCTAGATTAGTTCAGGAATTTACGTTAACGGACAATGATGCAGTAGAAAAACTAACCTTAATGCTATGTAATTCATGGCGTGTTGCCTTGTTTTTAGGAAAAGGCTGTGGGCCGGCCATTGATGAAATAATGCGATTTTCCGATTTAACACATGCTCCTATTGTCGCAGGACCTTCAGGCAAGCGTTGGGTAGACGGGTATCATTCGCGCTTTAGAGGCGTATATGGCTTTGCTGGTCACCAGAGTGCTCATGACACCATGGAAGACGACGACATAGATCTATTGATCGCTGTAGGTACACCTATTACTGAAATAGGAACAGGAGGCTGGCACTCCAATTTATTGAGTGACCGCTTAGTTCATATCGACTCTACCGTAGAACATTTTTCTCGAACTCCAATGGCGAAGCATCACGTCTGTGGTGACTTAAAACTGATATTCATGCAGCTTAATGAAAATATTAGACAGGGAATTAAGTGGGGCCGTTCATGGGGTTCAGTTGACCCTATACAACAAAAATTTCAAAATGAAAAATCAGAGAAAGCACCTCATGGTTATCAAATTACATTAAATGACCCCGAGTCATGTTATTCAGATGCCATTCCTTTAAAACCACAACGAGTTGTCTCTGAGTTTGCTAGCCACATTCCGTTGAATTTTAGGCTTCATTTAGATGCGGGTAACACTTGGGCTTGGTTTACCCATTATTATCACCGTAAATCTTCGAGAGGTTATTACCATATAGCCATGGGATTTGGCTCAATGGGTTGGGCAATAGGCGCTTCTATAGGCACTTGTTTTGGCAGTAAGGAACCTTCTATTTGTATTACCGGAGATGGTAGCTATTTAATGTCAGGTCAGGAAATTACCGTAGCATCACAACACCAAATACCGGTTATTTACGTTATTTTAAATGACAGTGAATTAGGCATGGTTAAACATGGACAAAAACTCGGTGGTGCTGAAGAAGTTGGCTTTGAATTACCGATGATCAGTTATGCAAAAATGGCCGAAGCAATGAACATTGAAGGGATCACGATAAGAACGCCAGAAGATTTAGTCGCTATTGATTGGCAACGTCTTGGTGAAAAGAAAGGTCCAACGATGATCGATATTATAATCGATGCTGACGAAGTACCTCCGATGGGACAAAGAGTTAAAGGTTTAGCCGATGGCTCTGAATCAGCTACGCCTGGTGGTTAATAAGCTTAGCGCTGAGGGAGCTCTCTTGGCGCTTTTCCTGTGTATTCTATATCATCACAAGTAAGCGGTAGGAATGAATTCTCAGGTTGGTTAATATTATCACCGTAACAAGCAGTGACACCACTTGCGACTCTTAAACTGTTAATTTGATAGACTTCCTCTGGGCTGAACTCTTGATCAAGCAAAAAAGCGGCACTTAACCCGTCAATATTCATTCCCATAGTGTATTTGCTTTCCATAAAGTCTGATATATCATCGGCCAATATCGTATATTTCCCTTTACTAAATCCGAGTCTTTCTGCCATTTTTTGATGAGGTATTATTCTTTCATCATCACTTGCCACAGGTCTAACAAAGCCAGGCACTGCGGGCATACCTTGTTTGATCGGTAATTTACCTATAATTTCTTCAACTGTTTGTCCGCTTTCAAAGTCTAATAGAGCTGTTTTAATAAAGTGCATCGTTGCACATGTAGATTGACTACCGCCATAAATTCTTGAGTCAGCGCAAAGTGCGCCTGCAGCAGTGGCCGAAGACGGAGAAACCTTAAGTGTTCCACTTAGTGCCCCAATTTGATTACACCAAATCCGCGCATCAGGGTAGCTCATTGCAATAAAGTTATTTTCTAACCAAGTAGACAAATCTTTCGAAATTAACCGTCCTGTTATATTTAAAACAAGAACTTGAAAATAACTCACTTGATCAAATAAATCGTTAAAGAGTGAATACCCACGAATCGTTACGTCAATTCCTCCTTGCCACTTACCAATATTAGTTGATATTTTATTTTGTCTTTTTTGCCAATAAAGCGTTTTTTGATCACGCTTATTTAGTAAGCTCATATTGAGAATCCTCCAACATTGGGATTGCAGAGACAGGATTGTGTGTTTGCTCTAAGCCATATGCCATAAGCCCAGGAGCTCTCAAAAATTGATAAAGAGCAATGCTTTCTCTCGATCCAAATGAAAGCTCATGAAACACACATGCAGCTAAACCAACATCCAAAATACCTACATTATGCTTTTCAAGTTCCACAATTAGTTTCTGTACCCACTTCATAGTTTTCCCACTAGGCTTAATAGCCAGTAGTTGTTTGAAAAATCTTGTTGATAATATATCTATTTCTCCATAGGACTGTCCAAACCCAGGAGCAATGTGTTTTTCTTTATCAATCCAATTAGCAAGTATTTTGCTAGCAACAACTTCTGGTGGATTATCTATATTATTTTCAATAAATTCCCAACAATTCCTTACTTCGGTAGCACCTAATTGTTCTCCTCCAATTGCCATTAAAGAAATAGGTAATATATGTTCAGCATTTGTTTTACAAATACCAGCATTCATAGCTGCACGTGATGCCACATGTCTTGGGCTAGGTAAAGATAGCAGCACCATGAGTACTTCAAGTAACTTTTTATTTTCACTGTGTGATGGAAGTTCACCGCCATAAAGTAAAAATAAAATTTCTGTCATTGAGCTATTTCTGGCTAAATCTTCAAGATCATAGCCTGCTAAATAGAGTTTCTCAGTTTGAAAACTATTGTTTTCACTCGCCTTTTCTAAGCATATTTTTGTAGCTATTTTTTTCATAATAAAACCTAAATTTCAATATCAATAGTTTTGCATTTACATCGTATAATTAAGGCTTACCCAAGCAGCTCTCTTTTCCATTGGATAATCTCTTGCTATTTGTCCATCACTTGGTTCAAAGTACACTTTATCAAACAAATTTTTCACTGATAGGTCAATTGTCATATTATGAGAGAGACGAAATGAAGCAGTTAAATTAGTAGAACTGTAATCTTTAATCCCATCTCTCGTATCTATTGCTAATCGACTTCGATCTAAAATCCAGCGAGAGTCTAGATGTAAATTTATATCCTCGCTAACTTGCCATTGCAAACGCATGTCGAGCATTTTTGCTGGAGCGTCGGCTACGACATCATCAGATTCAACATCTTTCGATTTTTGCCAAGCATAGCCAATTTTAAAATCAACTGCATCAGATATTCTCCACTCTGACTCGACTTCAAAACCTTGACCACTCTGGCTAGTAGCATTTTGCGCTGTATTAGTGCCGTCACCGTTTGATAACCAACTGATCATCTTTTCAGAACGATATGAAAAAACATTTAATTGTAATTTCCAATCAAAAGTAGGACGGTAATCAAATGAGATTTCATAGGTTTTTATTCTTTCAGGCGATAAGTTATCATTGCCAAGTACAACGGGATTATTTACCGCATATAACTCTTGAAATGATGGAGCCCTGAATGCGGAGCCATACAAAAACTTAGTTGTTAGATTATGTTTAGTTTGCCAAACAAGCGCTAATCTAGGATTAAAAGTACTTCCAAAATCAGAATAGTGATCATATCTAGCTCCTGCGGTAAACTCCCAGTCAGGTGCTATTTCCCATTCATCTTGCAGTGACAAAAATTTCAAATTTCGTTCTTGATTAAACATGTATATAAAAGGAGTACCTGTGACATTTGTTAACGTTGAGTCTTGAAAAACCTCACTTCCATCTAACACACCAGGCCCAAAGTTTTTATACTCTTCTTGCTCAGCCTTGATAGTTCTATAACCGATTTCCAAACGTAATTTATGCTGTTCAAGACCAGTATAATTGGATACTAAATTCATCCCACGATATTTCTCATGCGCAATTGGTTGGCCAATTACTCCATCAGTAAAAACAGTAAAATCTGTTGGAACGCCCTGATCATTAAATGCTCTAGGAAGTGCCATTCCGGGAGGGAAAATCATAAAGTAAGTATCATCATCATAACTCTGATAATAGGCTGAAAAATCAAAATGAAGTGCATCAGTATGTTGCCATTGATAACCTGAACTGAGTGTTACTCCTTTCGTTTTTTCATAATCTCTATTAGATAAAGCCTGAGCTGCACCTGCCCCTGTTCCGCCATCATTTTTTAAGTACCAAGCTTTGGCATAAAAGCCTTTGTATGCTAATTCAGCGTGAATATCGAGTGTTTCTAGTTCCGTATCTAACGATGCTGGTGCAATTGAAAGAAAACCTAAACCAAAGCCATGCATAGCGTCAGTATCTACAATACGACTAATGTCTCCTTTAGAGTCATGCCACTGTGCATTAAAGCTATACTTCAAGTCGTCATCAGACTTTACAAAATTAAGCCAGGTGCTTTTAGTATTGAACGATCCGTACTTTATGCCAAAGTCTGTACCAGAAATTGAGTCAACACCTTTGGTAATTATATTAATAACACCTGAATAAGCGTCAGCACCATAAATAGCTGAACCGGGGCCTCTAATCACCTCAATTTTGTCAACCAAATTGATGCCAATATTAAATTGTTCCCATCGAGAACCCGTATATTCATAGTTAGCTCTTTTACCATTAATCAAAACCAATGTTTGTGGGTTTTCTGATGTATGTATCCCTCTAATAGAAAAATTAGGTTTCATTCGATCCAAGTTTGAAGGATACATGTGAATGCCCGTAATACTTTCTAAAGCATCATAAATAGTATTTGCTCCCATATTTTTGAGATCTTGGGCGGTAATAACCGTTGCAACAGAAGGAGCTAAATGAATAGCTTTTTTAGTACCCGTTGCGATACTTACAAATTCTTCATCGCCATAAAAATCTTCTAATGAATCATCAAAATCATCGTCGAACTCATCATTATCACTATTAATGGGGTTTTCATTAAAGGCATCGTTGGCTAACAATACAGGTGAATGTATGGCAAAGGCGGCCATTAATGATAGTGTTAAAATACTTCGAGTAAACGACATAAGGAGTTCCTTAGTAATACATTATTATTCAGTGATTTTAGTTTTCTTTTTTTCATTAATTCATACTGTTATCGTAATTTTTATTTTTATCAGTGCTATAAAGTCAAGTGTCAGCTGGTAATGGTTGTTTTACAGTAAACACTGAACCTATGCCCAATTCGCTTTTAACGCTTATTGAAGCCCCCATTAATTGGCAAAAATTTTGAGTAATTGCCATACCTAAACCTGTACCTTCAAAACGCCTAGTTTGGCTGCCATCAACTTGGGTAAACTGCTCAAAGATAAAGTCTAGTTTATCATTGGCTATTCCGACACCTGTATCGGAGACTGAAAAGTATAAAAAACTTTTATCACTAAAAATGTCAAAGGTAATTTTGCCATTTTTAGTGAATTTACAGGCATTACTGAGTAAATTTAAAAAGACTTGCATCAGTTTTTGTCTATCAATCATTAATATTGATGTTAATGAACCAATGTTAGCGATGAGTTCGTTGTTGTTGGCATTAGCCATTGGGCGCACTGTATCTAGGGTTTCGTGAATTAAATTCTTAATATTGACTGCTTTTAGGTGCAAGTCCATCCGCCCCGCTTCAATTTTAGCTAAATCAAGAATGTTATTAATTAAGGCGAGTAAGTTATGAGCGCTTCGAATACTTTTGTCTAAATCTTCTACTTGCGCGTCCATACACTCTAGTTCTAAGTCTTCTCTTACTAAGTCGGTGTAACCTATAATGGCTTGCAAAGGAGTGCGTAATTCGTGACTAATATTCGCTAAAAATTCAGATTTATGTCGACTAGCGGTTAAAGCACCGTCTCTAGCTACGACTAATTCTTGTGTTCTAATTTCAATTTCTGATTCTAACGTGTCTTGGTTTTTTTCTAAGGTATTATTTTGTTGCTCAAGCGTAGACATCATTTGGTTGTAGATTTGTGCAATTTGTCTTATCTCTAGTGTGCCATTTATGGGGGCTTTTGAATAAAGCCCAGAGTCTCTCGCGTTTTCCATTGTTTCAGATAGTATTAATAACGGTTCAATCATGCGTTTAATAATTAAACTTATTAGAAAGGCTAAAATAATGGCGATGAATGTACCAATAGATAAATTGTTAATAAAAATAGTGCGTTGAATTTCATGTAAGGTCGTTTTATTGTATTTAATAATTACGTGACCCAAAACTTTGTTTTCTATCGCTTCTTCATCAGGGTCAATCAAATCTTCATCGTAAAGGTCTTCCGAATAATTAACTGGCGCACTAAAAGTCCAAAATGAATCGTTCTCTTCTAACAACTCATTTTGCTCTAGTATTTTTTGAGTGGGTACCTTAATTTGGGGAGTTAACAATTCAGTAGATGATATGAGTTTTTCTCCATCATCTTTGTATATAGCGACACTGATAACAGAAGCGAAGCCTAGCGTTTGTTTTATTGCATCTTTAGCGTTTTCTTCACTGCCGGTTAATAGAGCTAATACGGCTTGGTCGGCAAAGTTATGGGTAATTTGTACATTATTATCTATGGTCGTTTTTCGTAATGTTTGGCTAGATTGCCATGCGGTAAGCGTAGAGGTTATTAACGTTAATAATATAATGCTAACGACAATGATCGTTAATAACTGTCGTTTAAAACTAGCGGGTGGTTTAACAGTGTTTTGTTTTGATGGCATTATTATGAAGGCTACTCTGGAAACGTTAATTCAAATGACTGTTGTTGCTCAGAGCTATATTTTAGCCCTAAGTGTGCAGCAGTTCGTAAATTTACGGCTAATAATGTTGATTTCAAAGCAGCAAAGTTCTTTTGTTCAGGTTGCTGGTCTAGTTCATGAACCATAGTAAATAAATGTTTACCTAATGAAAAATTATCGGGATAGGTAGAAAAAAGTGCGCCTCGTTTTGCGTGTGAAGGTTTGCTAGAGAACACGACAACTTCTTTGGACCAAGCGTTTTCTAAAATAAGGGGTAAGGTAATTTTGTCATGTGATGATATGCGATCGAATGGCAGCCATATCGCGTCTTTATTTGTTACGCCTGAAGAAAAAATTTGTTGATAAAAAGTGATCGCTTCTGCCGTATCATTTACTTTTTGCAAGTTTAAGGTTAACCCTTTTTCTAGAGCGGCACTTTTAGCTAATTCAATTAACCATGCACTTTTTTTACTATATGCCACATGAATTTTTTTAACATTAGGCGCAACTTGTTCAAGATAATTAAATAAGTAGGCGGGATCAGTAATTAAGCTTATGCCTGACAAGCCATTAGGGCTAATAGGTAAAGCGCCTGATACTACTTGGAATTTTTTTGTCTGATTCTCTAAGGTAAATTTGGACAATTCTTTCGCTAGCTTCCAACCTGAACGCCCTAAAACAATGACTTTATTTATGTGCTTCTCTTCAAGGGTTAGCGCTATTTTTTCTGCGTTGAATTTTTTTTCTATTATAAACTTTTCAATAGTTATTTTTTTACTGCTTTTATTAGCTGCTTCTATACTACCCGCGATGATATTTTGATAGATAGAATTATAAGGTTCTTTCGCTTGGGGATAGAAAATAGCAATCTTGTTTGCATATTTATTGTCAGTATTTTCGGCATAGGTATATCCCACTAATAAAAGGTTAGACATCAACAATATATGTAAAAACAATTTATTTGCTAAACAATAATTCAACAAGCAGTACCTTAAAATAGTAACTGGATGTTAAGTATACATTTATTTTGATAAAAGACGAGGATTATGGCTTTACGCACCGAGCCAGTTAAATTTATGGTTAATTAACTATACCCAGCATCAGAAATTGTTTAACTGCTGATGCAGTTGCCTTGGGATCTTCTTCGTGTGGAACATGCCCTAAATCATCAAAAATAACCAATTGACTCTTATTGATTTCTTGTGCAAATTTCAAACCCAAATCAAGCGGTATTAAATGGTCTTTTCTTCCCCAAATTATAAGTGTTGGTATATTTATTGTTTTAATTTTTTTTGCTAATGGCCCTGGTATTGTTTGCTTAAAACGTTCTTTCAATGCTGCACGGTTACCTTCACGCAGCGTTAGCTGATAATAACGTTCAACTAATTCATCTGTCACCAATGCTGGATTGCCATAAACATTCTTAACGCTTTGCTCTACTAATGATTTAGGTAAAACGTTTTTTAATAATCCGTTGGTTAAAGCATTTTTAGACAAGGTGAATGAAAGAGGTACAGATTCAGATTTAAATGGATAGCCACTAGCGTCGACTAAAATCAGTTTGGAAACTCTATTAGGATGTAATACCGCTGTCGCCCAAGAAACGTAACCCCCTAAAGAATTACCCGCTAATACACTGTTTTTTATTTCTAATTTATCTAAGATTGTAACAACGATATCTGCATAATGTTCTATCGTATAATTGTTAGTTGGATCGGGGCCGGTTAAACCAAAGGCGGGTAAGTCAAAGCGAATAACTCTGCGATGCGCTTTTAGTTCGTCAACCCATCCTTCCCAGGTATGTAAAGAAGCACTGGTACCATGAATCAAAACAATAGGCTCTTTATCAGATTTTGGGCCTTCATCTCTGTAATGAATGTTCATTCCAGCGATTTTTAAAAATTGTGAAGGTTCTGGAGCCCAATTTTTACTTAACTCTGCAACTGATTTGTCTGGTGCTTTATTTACATAAAGATAGATAGCCAGCAAAGCTACGGCTATGAGTAATATATAAATAATACGCTTTAATATTTTCAAAATTGTGCTCGCCTTCCTTTTTGTTTGTTTTTTTGTTTATTGTGCATGCGTTTAATCATTAAGCTCATAACGATAAAGGTCTTAATTATAAAGTTTAGGACACTGCGCCTTGGCTATAAGCACTTGTTATACGTTCATTATCATAGTTAAGTACATCCTTTAAAATCTCATAAGTATGCTGGCCTAAAGCGGGTGAGGCACTTTGATATTGAATAGGTGTATGAGATAAATTAATAGGTGATGCAACTACATTAATTAAATCTCCATCTGCATTCGGTAGTTTTTTAACCATATTGCGATGTTTAATTTGAGGATGTTCAAACACTTGTTCAAGGGTATTTACTGGCCCACAAGGAACTGATATTAGTTCAAGTTGATCTAACCACCATTGAGTGGTTTGTGTTTCAATTTTTTTAGCAATAATCGCTACCACATCGTCACGATTGACCACACGTTGTGCATTTGTGCTATAGCGTTTATCTAATGCAAATTCATTCAGCTGACATAATTCACAAAACCTTGAGAATTGGCTGTCGTTACCAACAGCTAAAATTAAATCGCCGTCTTTTGTTGAAAATGATTGATAGGGCACAATATTTGGATGTGCATTGCCTAGCCGCTCTGGATTTGAACCTGTCGTTAAATAATTCATTGATTGATTAGCCAACATTGCTGTTTGAACATCAAGCAATGCCATATCTATATATTGCCCTGAATTTGTATGTATCCTTGCCATAAGTGCCGCTAGAATAGCATTACAGCTATATAATCCAGTCATAATATCAACAACAGCAACCCCTACTTTCATTGGACTACCCTGTTGTTCACCCGTAATACTCAT